>NZ_JASATQ010000020.1:0-79197 GCF_038440415.1 Sphingomonas sp. OTU376
CTGGTATTTTTTTTGGGGGGGGGTTCCCAATTTTTGTCCCCGGGCAACCCCGGGGGCCCAGGATCACAAGCGGGACGGCAGAGAAACCCTGAGCCCCGGCGTGCGCCGGGGAGCAGTTTAGTGGAACTGGGCGGGCGTCCCTATAGCCGCGTCAGCGGCCTGCCTTCCGTGCCCAGGCACTGCCCCGAGCGCTTCGCGTCCATCGTCATCGTCACCGATACCTTGCCCGCAGCGCCCGGCTGCTGGGCGCTCTGGCTGTCGGTGGTGACGACCAGCTTGTACTTGTCGCGGGCATAGCTGCCCGACATCGCCATCGAGCGGGTGCCCATCTGGTCCGAGCAGCGCAGCATGCCGTCGATCCGGCCCTTGCCCATCGCGAAGCGTTCATAGCGGCAGGCCTGGTTCTCCTCGCCGACATAGAAGGCGCCCTTCTTCACGTCGTCGGCCGTCAGGCAGCTCGCGGCGACCTGGGGCTGGCGCATCTGCGCCTTGAGCTTGTCGACGAAACCCGCCGGCATGCCGGGGGCATCGACCTGGTTGAGGGTGATTTTCGTCTCCCAGCGGCCTGGCTGGGCGAAGTCGCTGCCGCCCGCGACCTTGCGGATCTGCGCGGCGACGACCGAGCCCGATTCATTGCGCAGATCGACGCTCGAACCCCAATCGCAGCCGGCCACAAGCAACAGGAAGGGTATCGCCGATCCCACCTGAAATCGCGTCATCCAACTCTCCCATTTCGCTCCGTTTTCTGGCTTCCGGAGGCTGCTTGTTTGATGCAGACCATCGCCTGCCGGCAGAACAGATCAAGCTGGTACCCGTCACAGGGTTCGGGAGAGAGGCATGGCGATCGAACGCGACCAGGCGTGGGCCGAAACCACGCTGCTGATCGAGGAAGTGCGCGAAGCGGGGCTGGCGATCGGCCTGCCGTTCGTCGCGGCACAGGGCGACATCGCCGATCCCGAGCCGATGCGCGACGCCGACGGGCGGCCCTATGCCGAGACGCATTTCCAGTGGCTCGATCCCTCGGACCAATATTGGCACAATCGCCGGCTCGCGCTGCACGCGCCCTTCCTGCAGGTGGCGCGGGTGATGGCCGAGCCCTGCTTCTATGCCGAGGGAAAGCTCGGCACCTGGCGGACCAGCGCGCTGCTCGATTCGATCGATTGCCGGCAGGTGACCGCGACCACGGGCATCGCGGCGGCGATCATCGCGCCGGTGCACCTGCCGCGCGCGATCGTCGGCGCGGTGGTGTGGGCCGGGCGCGAGGGCGACGCGATCGAGCAGAAATTCGCGAAACATGCGGTGCGGCTGCAGGGGCTGGCGCTCAAGCTGGTGGCGAGCCATGCCGAAGCCTCGTCGCGGCTGCGCGCGGCATCGGGGCCGATGGTGCTGACCCGGCGCGAGGTCCAGTGCCTGCGCTGGGCAGCGGCAGGCAAGACCGATGGCGAGATCGGCATCATCCTGTCGCTGTCGACCTCGACGGTGCGGTTCCACCTGCGCAATGCGGGGGGCAAGCTGGGCAGCACCGGACGGGCGCAGGCGATCCAGATCGCGGCGGGGCTGGGATTTGTGAGCGCGCGGTAGGTTTTTTCCCTTTCATTACTCCCCTCCCTGAAAGGGAGGGGTCGGGGGTGGGTTGCGACCCCGGCGAAGGCCGGGGGAGCTCAGCCAGCCGGTGGGAAAAAAGAAAAGACCGGGCATCGAGCTCGCTCTTTTCTAACCCACCCCTAGCCCCTCCCTTGCAGGGAGGGGAATATTGCATGCTCCCCCGCCCTAGCACTTCTCGCAGTTGCCGCATCCGCCTGCTTCGCCAAGGCTTTACCGGTGGAGGACCGGTAGTGAATTTCGAGCTTTCCGAAGAACAGGCGATGCTGCGCGACATGCTGCGGCGCTATCTGCGCGAGCAATATGACTTCGAGACGCGGCGGGCGCGGGTGAGCGTGGGGCGTGGGCAGGATGCGGCGCTGTGGCGAGCGCTGGCGGAACTGGGCATCCTCGGCGTGCTGCTGCCCGAGGCGACCGGCGGCATGGGCGGCGGGCCGATCGAGACGATGCTGGTTTCCGAGCTGCTCGGCGAGGCACTGGTCGCGGAGCCGTTCCTGGAGACAGTGGTGATCGGCGCGGCGCTGCTGGCGGGCGGCGGGACGCGGGCCGAGGACTTGCTGGCGGAGATCGCCGGTGGTGCGGTGCGGATCGCGTCGTCGCTGGAGCCCGCGATGCTCGCGGCCGAGCCGGCACCGGGCGGCTGGCATCTGCGCGGTCGACTGTCCGTGGTGGTCGGTGCGCCGGGCGCGAGCCACCTGGTCGTGGCGGCGCGAACTTCGGGAGACGGGCCTTCGCTGTTCCTGCTTGAGGCCGGGGCGCCGGGGGTGGCCATCCAAGGCTATCAGCTGATCGACGACCGGCCAGCCGGGGATGTCGCGATCGACGCGCATCTTCCTGCGGATGCGCTGCTTGGCGCGCCAGGTGCGGCGGGTCCGGCGATCGAGGCGGTGCTCGATGCGGCGCGGGCTGCCTTGTGCGCGGAGGCGGTGGGCGTGCTGCGGCGCATGCTCGACGACACGGTGGAGTTCGCCAGGCAGCGGCGGCAGTTCGGCCAGCCTTTGGCGAGCTTCCAGGCGCTGCAGCACCGGATGGTCGACATGTTCCTGGCACTGGAACAGGCCGTGTCGGCGAGCCATCTCGCGACGCTCAACCTGGGCGCGCCGCCCGAGGCACGGGCGCGCGCGGTTGCGGCAGCCAAGGCGACGATCGGCAAGGCGGCGCGCTTCATCGGCGAGAATGCGGTGCAGCTCCACGGCGCGATGGGCATGACCGACGAGCTGGCGGTCGGCCATTATTTCAAGCGGGCGACGGTGATCGCGCAGAGCTTCGGCAGCACCGATGCGCAGGTGGCGCGCTATGCGGCGCTGATGCGGGCGGCCGCGTAAGTCGTAGCAATATTCTGTTCCCCGGCGAAGGCCGGGGAACAGCTATGGCAAGCAGCTCGCCCTGGACATCACAACCCCAGCACCGCCTTGGCCAGGATGTTGCGCTGGATCTCGTTCGAACCTGCATAGATCGAACCCGCGCGCTCGTTGAGGTAGCGCAGCGGAGCGAGCGCCTGCCAGGGGGCGCCGGTGGCGTAGCCGTCGGCCGGCGGGGTGTAGGCGGGGATCGCGCCGCCGGGCATCACGACATGCGGCTGATAGGCGAGGCCCTGGGCGCCCGCCGCCTCGAGGTGGAGCGCGGCCAGGTCCTGCGCCAGCTCGGTGCCGAGGATCTTCATCATCGAGGCGAGCGCGCCGACGCTGGCGCCTTCGCTGGCCGAGAGCAGGCGCAGCTCCATCATCTCGAGCACATCAATGCGGATGCGCAGCTCGGCGAGGCGGGTGGCGAGGACGGGGGCGTTCAGGCGGTCGCCCGCCGCGGCCTCGATCTCGCTGACGCGGACCTGCAGCGCCGGGGCGTAGGAGCCGCCGCGCTCGAATTCGAGCAGATATTTGGCGACCGACCAGCCGGCATCGACTTCGCCGAGCACATTGGCGCGCGGGGCGCGGACAGCGTCGAAGAACACCTGGTTCTGCACATGCTCGCCCGAGGTCATCAGGATCGGGCGGACCTCGATGCCGGGCAGGTCCATCGGGACGAGCAGGAAGGTGATGCCCTGTTGCGGGCGACCCTGTTTCGACGTGCGGACGAGGCAGAAGATCCAGTTCGCCTCGGTGGCGTGGGTGGTCCAGATCTTCGAGCCGTCGAGGATGAAGTCGTCGCCGTCCGGCTCGGCGCGCATCTGGAGCGAGGCGAGGTCGGAGCCGGCGCCGGGCTCGGAATAGCCCTGGCAGAAGAACACCTCGCCGGTGAGGATGCGGGGGAGGAACCAGGCCTTCTGCTCGGGGGTGCCGAAACGGATGATGACATGGGCGACCATGTGGATGCCCATCGGCGAGAGCGAAGGGGCGCCGGCCGCGATGCGCTCGCGGTTGAAGATATAGTGCTGGGCGACGCTCCAGTCGCAGCCGCCATGCTCGACCGGCCAGTGCGGCGCGGCCCAGCCGCGGGCGTGGAGGATGCGCTGCCAGGCCATGCTGGCTTCGTGATCCGGGTAGACGCTGGTGGCGAGCGTGCCGGCGCGGCGGATCTCGGGGGTGAGCTTGTCGGCGAGGAAGGCGCGCACTTCGTCGCGGAAGGCGAGCTCGGCCTGGGTCCAGTCCATGTCCATGCGTGGGCTCCTTCAGGCGGGAACGGGTTCGGGGGCGAGCATCGCGGCGAGGCGGCGGGCGATGATCGCCTCGGCCTCCTCGACGATGCGCTCGACCAGTTCGCGGACGGTGGGAACGTCGTGGATCAGGCCCTGGACCATGCCGGCGGTCCAGATGCCGTGGTCGATGTCGCCGGACACCAGCCCCTCGCGGCCGCGGGCGCCCTTCACCAGGGCGGCGACATCCTCGAACGGGCGGCCCTCGCGCTCGATCGCGACGACCTGCTCGGCGATGCGGTTGCGGGCGACGCGGGCGCTGTTGCGGTAGGAACGGAAGATCAGCTCGGTCGCGCGTTCGTCGTTTGCGACCATCGCCGCCTTGAAATTGTCGTGGATCGGCGCCTCGCGGGTCGCGCAGAAGCGGGTGCCCATGTTGATGCCGTCGGCGCCGAGCGCCAGCGCCGCCGCCAGTCCGCGACCGTCGCCGAAGCCGCCGCTGGCGAGGATCGGGACCTTCACCCTGTCGGCGGCGGCCGGGATCAGGATCAGGCCGGGGATGTCGTCCTCGCCCGGATGGCCGGCGCATTCGAAGCCGTCGATCGAGATCGCGTCGACCCCCATCCGCTCGGCGGAGAGCGCGTGACGGACGGCGGTGCATTTGTGGATGACCTTGATGCCGGCGGCCTTGAAATCTTCGACATGCTCCTGCGGCTTGTAGCCGGCGGTCTCGACGATCCCGATGCCGCTCTCGATGATCGCGCGACGATATTCGGCATAGGGCGGCGGGTTGATCGAGGGGAGGATCGTCAGATTCACCCCGAAGACCTTGTCGGTGCGTTCGCGAACGCGGGCGATCTCCTTGGTGAGCGCCTCGGGCGTCGGCTGGGTGAGCGCGGTGAGGAAGCCGAGCGCGCCGGCCTCGGCGACAGGGGCGACGAGATCGGCGGTGCCGACCCACATCATCCCGCCCTGCACGATCGGATGCTCGACGCCGAAAGCCTCGGTGAAACGGGTGCGGATCATGGATTCTCCTCCTTAGAGCGACTGGCCGTCATCGACGGTGACCACCGATCCGGTGACGAAGCGGCTCGCCGGGCCGCAGAGATACGCGACCGCTCCGTCGAGCGCGTCGCCGTCCATCAGCCGGCGGCGGGGCCATTTGGCGATCTGCCTGTGGCCAGCCTCGGTGCCGAACCAGTCGGCGTTGAGATCGGTCTCGATATAGCCGGGGCACAGGATGTTGAGGTTGACGCCCTTGTTCGCCCAGTCGCGCGCCAGCACCCGGCCGAGCTGGAGCACCGCGGCCTTGGAGGCGCTGTATGTCGCGAGCCCGGGCGAGACCGATTGCGCGGTGATCGACGATACGATCAGCACGCGCCCATCCGCCCTGGCCGCGATCATCCGGCGCGCGCCTTCGCGGACGGTGAGGAACACCCCGCGGACATTGACCGCCAGTACCTGGTCGAACGCCGCGACGTCGAGATCGAGCGCGGGGCCTTCCATGTTCATGCCGGCATTGGCGATGACCGTATCGACGGTGCCGAACGCGGCTTCGGCAGCGTCATAACCGGCCTGGACCGAGGCTTCGTCGGTGACGTCCATCGCCACGCCGATCGCCTCCCCGCCCCCGGCGACAATCGAGTCGCGCAATTCGGCGAGCAGCGATTCGCGGCGGGCAGCGAGCACCAGCCGAGCACCACGCGATGCCAGGAGGCGGGCGAACCGCGCGCCCAGCCCGGAGGACGCGCCCGTCACCAGCGCCACGCGCCCCGCAAGATCGCGTTCCCCGTTGCCCACGCCCATCCACTCCGCTAGTTGTTTCTCGATTTAATTAGCCGAATAAATGCGAAAGAAACAAAGCGCGAGAGGAAATTTAGTCATGCAGATAAATTCGGTCGCCCAGCTCGATGTGGCGGGCGGTATCGCGACGCTCACGCTCGATTCCCCGCCCGTGAACGCGCTGTCCGCTGCGGTGCGCGACGGACTCGACCAGGGCTTCCGTGCCGCGATCGAGAATGAAGCGGTGCAGGGCATCGTGCTGATTTGCGCCGGGCGCACCTTCATCGCGGGTGCCGATATCAGCGAATTCGACAAGGCGCCGACAGGCGCACCGCTGCACGACGTGCTCGCACTGATCGAGGGATCGCCCAAGCCGGTGGTCGCGGCGATCCACGGCACCGCGCTGGGCGGCGGGCTGGAGACGGCCCTGGTGTGCGACTACCGGGTCGCCACCCCTTCCGCGAAGCTCGGTCTGCCCGAAGTCGCGCTCGGCCTGCTGCCCGGCGCCGGCGGCACCCAGCGGCTGCCACGCGTGGTGGGCGCCGAGGCGGCGCTGGAGATGATGGCGATCGGCAAGCCGGTACGCGCAACGGATGCGCTGGCGATGGCGCTGGTCGATACGATCACCGGCGAGGAGACGCTGCACGCCGATGCGGTGGCGTTCCTCAAGGGCAAGCTCGACACCCCGCGCACTCGCATCCGCGACCGTACCGACAGGATCGCCGGGCAGGATCCCGCGCTGTTCGATGCCTTCCGCGCGAAGCATGCCCGCGCCTTCAAGGGCTTCAAGGCACCGGAGAACATCATCAAGGCGGTCGAGGCGGCGGTCGCCCTGCCCTTCGATGCGGGCATGAAGCGCGAGGCGGAATTGTTCTGGGAGCTGTTCCGCAGCCGCGAATCCGCCGCGCAGCGATACTTCTTCTTCGCCGAGCGCCAGACCGCCAAGGTGCCCGACCTGGCCGCAGACCTGCCCGAGATCCCGGTCAAGCGCGCCGGCGTGATCGGCGCGGGCACGATGGGCGGCGGCATCGCGATGAACTTCCTCAATGTCGGGCTGCCGGTGACGATCGTCGAGCAGGCGCAGGACGCGCTCGATCGCGGCGTGGCGACGATCCGGCGCAACTATCAGGTCACGGTCGACAAGGGACGGATGACCGCCGAGCAGCTCGAGCAGCGCATGGCCCTGCTCACCCCCAGCCTGGAGTTCGAAGCGCTGGGCGAAGTCGACCTGATGATCGAGGCGGTGTTCGAGAAGCTGTCGCTCAAGCAGGAGATCTTCGCGCGGCTCGACAAGGTGGCGAAGCCGGGCGCGATCCTGGCAACCAACACCTCCTTCCTCGATGTCGATGCGATCGCCGCCGCGACCGGGCGGCCCGAAAGCGTGGTCGGCATGCACTTCTTCTCGCCGGCGAACGTGATGAAGCTACTGGAGGTGGTGCGCGGTGCCGAGACCGATCCGCAGGTGGTCGCCGCCGCGATGGCGATCGGCCGCAGGATCGGCAAGGTCGCGGTGTTGAGCCGGGTGTGCGACGGCTTCATCGCCAACCGGATAATGGCGCCGCGCATGGCCGCCGCCCAGGCGCTGATCCTCGAAGGACCTGCCCCTTGGGAGATCGATCGGGTGATGCTCGACTATGGCTTCCCGATGGGGCCGTTCGCGATGCTCGACCTGGTCGGGCTCGACGTGATCGGCTGGGATGCGGCGACGAGCAGCTCTTCGAGCGTCGTGGAAGTGCTGTGCGAGATGGGCCGCTGGGGGCAGAAGAAAGGCGGCGGCTATTATGATTACGACGAGAAGCGCCGCGCCGCGCCCTCGCCGATCGCCGAGCAGGTGATCCGCGACTTCGCGGCGAAGACCGGCGTGGCGCAGCGCCGGTTCAGCGACGAGGAGATCGTCGCGCGGCTGCTCTATCCGGTGGTCAATGAAGGCGCGAGGATCCTGGAGGAAGGCGTGGCAATCCGCGCCTCCGACGTCGATGTCGCTTTGGTCTACGGCTATGGCTGGCCGGTGTTCACCGGCGGGCCGCTGTTCTGGGCGGACGGCGTGGGGCTGGCCAAGATCGCCGATGCGCTGGAGGAAATGGGGCATACCCCCTCCCCGCTGCTGCGCGCGCTTGCGGAGCAGGGCAAGCCGATCCACCAATATCGCAGCGTGGCGCCGGTGGGGCGTGTGGCTGAGGTGGCTTAGGGTAATTTCGTCGTCATGCCCGCGAAGGCGGGGATGACGGGATGTTCGGGGATGACCGCAGTCATTCAATGGCCGAGGGAACCCGTAGCGCTTGCGAGAGGGGCTGACTGAAGGTTGAACAGCCTGACAAAAACATAAGGGAGACGGGATGTGCTGAACACCAACGGGCGCACCGCCTATGACGAGCAACAGGCGCTGTTTCGCGATCAGGTGCGCAGGTTCTTCGACGCCAAGCTGACGCCGAACCTGGAGCGCTGGGAGGAGGAGGGCATCGTCGATCGCCAGTTCTGGCGCGATTGCGGCGAGGCCGGGCTGCTCTGCCCGACCATGCCCGTGGAATATGGCGGGCTGGGCCTCGACTTCGGCTATAACGCCGTGATCGGCGAGGAACTGGCCTGGTCGGGCTCGTCGGCGGGCATCACGCTGCAATCGGATATCGTTGCCGACTATATTCTCCATTACGGATCGGAGGAGCAGAAGCAGCAATGGCTGCCGGGGATGATCTCGGGCGAGGTCGTCACCGCGATCGCGATGACCGAGCCGGGCGCGGGATCGGACCTGCAAGGCGTTAAGACCACTGCGCGCAAGGACGGCAACCATTATGTCGTCAACGGCTCCAAGACCTATATCACCAATGGCCAGAACGCCGACCTGATCATCGTCGTCGCCAAGACCGATCCCGAGGCGGGAGCGAAGGGCATTTCGCTGATCCTGGTCGAGGCCAGCCGCGAGGGGTTTGCGCGCGGGCGCAACCTCGACAAGATCGGCCAGCATTCGGCCGACACGTCCGAGCTGTTCTTCAACGATGTCCGGGTGCCGATCACCAATTGCCTGGGCGAGGAAGGGCGCGGCTTCGCGTACCTTATGAACCAGCTGCCCCAGGAGCGGCTGTCGATCGCGGTGGGCGCACAGGCGGCGGCGCAGCGCGCGTTCGACGAGGCGCTGGCCTTCGTCAAGGATCGCAAGGCGTTCGGCAGGACCGTGTTCGATTTCCAGAACACGCGCTTCGTGCTGGCCGACCTGGCGAGCAAGCTGCAGGTCGGCTGGGCGCATCTCGACTGGGCGATCCGGCGGCACGTCGCCGGCGAGCTGACCGCGGTGGAGGCTTCCGCGGCGAAGCTGTGGCACACCGATCTGCAGGGCGAGGTGTGCGACGCGGCGCTGCAGCTGCATGGCGGTGCCGGCTATATGAACGAGTATCCGATCGCGCGGCTCTGGCGCGATGCCCGGGTGTCGCGGATCTATGGCGGGACGAACGAGATCATGAAGGAAGTGATCGGGCGGTCGCTTTGATCGTCGTCACCCTGGGCCTGAGCCGGAGTCCCGCTATCCTTGTGGTTGCGGGAAGAAGCGGGACCCCGGCTCAAGGCCGGGGTGACGGAGGTTCGAAAGGGCAACCATGAACGTCAGCGAAGCCGTCGCTACCCGCCGTTCGGTGCGGGCGTTTCTCGACAAGCCGGTCGATCTCGACCTGCTGCGCGATCTGATCGAACGCGCCGGGCGGGCGCCTTCGGGTGGCAATCTCCAGCCCTGGCATGTCCATGTCGTATCGGGTGGCGCGATGGACCGGCTCAAGGCGATCATGCGCGCACGGCTGGCCGAGGCGCCGTTCGGCGATCCGCCCGACTATGCCGTCTACCCCTCCCCGCTCGGCGAACCCTATCGCAGCCGCCGCTTCCAGGTGGGCGAGGCGATGTATGCGGGCCTGGGCATTCCGCGCGAGGACAAGCCGGCGCGGCTGCGCTGGTTCGCCGGCAACTGGCAGTTCTTCGGCGCGCCGGTGGGGTTGTTCTGCACCCTCCGCCGCGATCACGGGCCGCCGCAATGGTCCGATTGCGGGATGTTCCTGCAGACGCTGATGCTGCTCCTGCGCGAAGCCGGGGTCGACAGCTGCGCGCAGGAGGCCTGGTCGGCGTATCATGCGACGGTGCGCGATTTCCTGGGCCTGCCCGAAGAGCAGATGTTGTTCACCGGCATGGCGATCGGCTTTCGCGATCCGGATTCGCCGCTCAACCAGTTTCCGGTCGAACGCGCGCCGCTCGATGAATGGGCGCGCTTTCACGATTGAGGCGCGGCTGCTGATTGGGCAGTTCCCCGGCGAAGGCCGGGGAACAGAGAGAGGAATGCCGACTCGGAATCGACCGACGGCACCGATCCGGATCGAAAAACCCGCCATCGCCTGCAATTCCACACCCCTTCCGGGGCGATGCTGCACCGCATCCTGTCGCAGCCGGGCAACAGTTTGCATCAATCCGAATTTGGAACCGCTTCCAATCGACATGGTCCAATTGACAGACGGAAAACCGATGATAGCGATAACATCAGGGAGGCACTTCGCTCGCCCGAAATAAATAAAAAGTCGCGCCCGGAAAGTGGCGCTTAGAGGAGGGGTTATGACTAGCTTCAAGCGCACACCTATACTTGCGCGTTCTGCATCCATCTTCGCCATGGCCGCCGGCCTTGCCATGCCCAGCTTCGCCCATGCGCAGGCCGACAACGCTGTCAGCGCGGCGCAGACCGCGGACACCGGCGGCCAGGACGCCCAGGATGACGGCGCGATCGTCGTCACCGGCATCCGCGCCAGCCTCGAGCGCTCGATCCAGATCAAGCGCGAGGCGCCGGGCATCGTCGACGCGATCTCGGCCGAGGACATCGGCAAGTTCCCCGACACCAACCTGGCGGAATCGCTGCAACGCATCCCGGGTGTGTCGATCAACCGCACCAACGGCGAAGGCTCGCAGGTCACCGTCCGCGGCTTCGGCCCGACCTACAACATGGTGACGCTGAACGGCCGCCAGCTGGCGACGGCGGCGGTCTCGGTGGTCGGCGGCGACCAGAATGCCGACGGCGCGCAGGGCACCTCGCGCTCGTTCGACTTCTCGAACCTGGCGACCGAAGGCGTGCGCACGCTGGAGGTCTACAAGACCGGCCGCGCGGCGGTTCCCTCGGGCGGCATCGGCGCGACGATCAACGTCGTCTCGCGCAAGCCGCTCGACGACAACAAGAGCGGCCTCAACGGCAGCATCGGCGCCAAGGCGGTCTATGACACCAGCGTCAACGACTGCATCGACTGCGGCTCGAAGGTCACTCCGGAGTTCTCGGGCGTGGTCAGCTGGAGCGATCCGGACCAGCGCTTCGGCGTGATGCTGTTCGGCAGCTACCAGAAGCGCAACTACACTTCGATCGCGGCGACCTCGAACGACTGGAACATCGTTCCGTACAGCACCTTCCTGACCGGCGGCTTCGCCCGCTCGGGCGGCGCCTGCCCGGCCGGCACTACGACGCCGACGCCGACCTGCACCGTGGTCAACAACGCGCCGACCAACCCCAACCAGCTGGTCGCGATCCCGAACGACAGCCGCTACCACTATGCCGAGGGCACGCGCGAGCGCATCAACGGCCAGGCGGTCGTCCAGTTCAGGCCGACCGACGCGCTGACGATCACCGCCGACGCGCTCTATGCGCAGAACAAGCAGAAGGAGACGCGTTCGGACCTCTCCAACTGGTTCAGCCGCCCGTTCGACGTGGTGACCTTCGACGGCAACACCACCGTCGCCACCGCGCAGTATCTGCACGAGACGATCAACGGCCAGAAGGACGAAGGCTTCGAGGCCCAGTCGCGCGCGCAGAAGGGCAAGCTGGAGGATTACGGCCTCAACCTCGAATGGCAGTTCGCCAGCAATTTCGGGCTGAAGCTGGACGGCCATATCTCGACCTCGTCGAGCACGCCGGACAATCCCAACGGCGTCAGCTCGACGCTGGTCGGCATGGGCGCCAACGTCGTCGCGTCGCACTCGGTCGACTATTCGAGCGGCATTCCGCGCCAGGACATCACCTTCGGTGCCGCGGGCCCGCTCGACGTGAATGACGTCGGCTCGCAGGTCGGCCGCACCTATCGCTCGACGCAGCAGCAGAAGGTGAAGGAACTGCGCGCCGACTTCGGCTGGGACCTGGGCGAGGAGAGCCGCTTCGACTTCGGCGGCAACTATCGCACCACCGACATGCACCAGACCTTCCGCGCCACGCAGCAGACGCTGGGCGACTGGGGCATCAACAACCCGGGCGACGTGCAGGCGCGCGCGCCGGGCGCGCTCCAGGCTTTCTGCCTCGAGTGCAAGTTCCACAAGTTCAACCCCGGCGGCGATCCGGAATCGCAGGTGGCCTTCCGCGGCGTGGCCTCGGACATCTACTCGATCCTGTCGCCCTATTATGCGAGCCAGGGCAAGGCCGTGGGCGTCACCAGCAGCCAGGACAACCGGGTCAAGGAAGAGATCTGGGCGGCCTATGGCCAGCTGACCTGGAAGGGTGAGCTGGGCGGTGCGCCGGCACGCCTCGTCGCGGGCGTCCGCTACGAGCACACCAAGTCGACCACGACGTCGCTCGAAGCCATCCCGGCGGGCATCGCCTGGGTGTCGGACAACGACTTCACCGTGTCGATCTCGAACCAGACCCAGTTCGTCACCGATGGCGGCAGCTACAGCAACCTGCTGCCGCAGGTCGACTTCCAGGTCGAGTTCGCCAAGAACCTGATCGGCCGCCTGTCGTACAGCAAGACGATCGCCCGGCCGAACTACAACAACCTCTACACGGCGACCACGGTGGGCGGCCCGCCGCGCCCGATCAACAATGGCGGCATCGCCACCGCCTCGGTCGGCAACGCCCGGCTGCGTCCGCTGGAATCGGATAACTTCGACGCGTCGCTGGAATGGTATTTCAAGCCGGACAGCTACATCTCGGTCGCGTTCTTCGACAAGCGCGTGCGCAACTTCATCGGCAACGGCCAGTTCACCTCCTCGCTGTTCGGGCTTCGCGACCCGAGCTCGGGCGCGGCGGGCAGCCGTTCGGGCTCGGCCAAGGCCGCGCTTGGCGGTCTCGGCGCCGATGTCAGCGACGTGAACCTGTTCGTCATGTCGGCGCTGATCCAGGCAACGGGATCGGTGGCGGCCGCGACCGCGCAGTTCAACGCCAACTACAACCCGGCGACGCGCTCGCTCGACGACAATTTCGTCAAGACGATCAACAACACCTATGACCTGAACGGCATCGCCAGCGATCCGCTCTACCAGTTCCAGGTGACGCAGCCGATCAACAACAAGGACGCCGAGATCTACGGCGTCGAGCTCGCCGGCCAGTATTTCCTCGGCTCGACGGGCTTCGGCATCGCGGCAGCCTATACGCTGGTGCGCGGCGACGTGGGCTTCAACATCGGGGCCGATCCCTCGCAGGATCAGTTCGCGCTGCTCGGCCTGTCGGATACGTTCAGCGGCACGCTGATCTATGAAAAGCACGGCCTCTCGGCCCGCGTGGCCTATAACTGGCGCGACAAGTTCCTCTCGGGGATCAACCGCCAGGGCTCGCGCAACCCCGAGTTCACCGCGCCGTTCGGCCAGCTCGATGCCACGATCAGCTACGAGTTCACGCCGAACATCGCGCTGACGCTCGAGGGCATCAACCTGACCGAGACCTCGGTGCGGACCTATGCCCGCAACGAGAAGCAGCTCTGGTTCGCGCAGGAACTCGACCGGCGCTTCCTGCTCGGTGCCCGCTTCAAGTTCTGATCGGACACGACGTTAAGAGGGGGAACTGGGGCTGCCGCCATGTGCGGCGGCCCCTTTCTCTCTGATTGAGACCGGCTGCGCTTTGCGCCATGCTGGCCGCCAACAAGCTGGATTTCCCGATGTCCCGACCGGTCGCGCTCGACAATGTCGCCCATGCCGATCTCCGCGTCGCGCTCCGCCACGGCGCCGCTTATGGCGAGGCGGTCAACCGGGCGCTCGTCTTCCCCACCGAATTCGGCGAAGCGCAGCGTGACTTCCCGATCCTGTTCCAGCGCGATCCCGCCGAAGGGCTGCAGGCCGTCGCCCTGCTCGGGCTCGACCGCGACGAGAATCTGTTCCTCGACGGCGCGCGCTGGACCAGCCGCCATATCCCGCTGATCCTGCAGCGTGGCCCCTTCCTGATCGGGCTCAACGCCGATGGCGGCGCGCCGGTGATCCAGATCGACCTGGACGATCCGCGCGTGAATGCCGCGGACGGCGAGCCGCTGTTCCTGCCCCAGGGCGGGCAGAGCCGCATGCTCGACCATCTCGGCCGGGTGCTCGGCGCGATCCATGTCGGCATGGCCGATGCCGGGCCGATGTACGCCGCCTTCGACGCGCTGGGACTGATCCAGCCGGTCGCGCTCGAGCTGATGCTCGACGAGGAACGGCGCTATGTGATCTCGGACCATGAAGTCCTCTCCGCCGAGAAGCTCGCCGCGCTGGGCCCCGATGCGCTCGACCAGCTCAACCGCGCCGGGCATCTCGGTGCGGCTTTCCTGCTCGCCGCCTCGCTCGGCAACATTTCGAGCCTGATCGAGCGCAAGAACGCACTGGGCGGGGCGTGAACGTCCTCGCCGCCAGCGCGCCGAGGGTCCGCGAGCGGACCGGTATCGCGCTGGACGCCATTCCCTATGCCGAACTGCTGGCGGCGCAGGCGCCGACCATCCTGCGCGGCATCGCGAGGGACTGGCCCCTGGTCGCCGCCGCACGCAAGTCCGACGAAGCCGCGATCGCCTATGTCGAGCACTTCGATTCCGGCCAGCCGGTGGTGGGCTTCACGGGCGCGCCCGAGATCGGCGGACGCTTCCATTACAATGCCGGGCTGACCGGCTTCAATTTCGAGGGCGCCCGGATCGGCATGGCCGATTTCCTGGAGCGGATCCGCGCGCAACTGGACGCGCCCTCCCCCGCCAGCTTCTATATCGGCTCGACCGACCTCGACCGGTACCTGCCCGGATTCCGCGCCGAGAACGACCTGCCGCTGGACGATCCGATGTTCGCGCATGGCGTGCTCGCGAGCATCTGGATCGGCACGCGGACCACCGCCCATGCGCATCACGACATGTCGCACAACATGGCGATCTGCGCCGCGGGCAAGCGCCGCTTCACCCTGTTCCCGCCCGAGCAGATCGCCAATCTCTATCCCGGCCCGCTGGAGCCGACGCCCGGCGGGCAGGTGATCTCGATGGTCGACTTCGCCGATCCGGACTTCGCCGCGCATCCGCGCTTCCGCGACGCGATGGCCAGTGCGCAGGTGGCCGAGCTGGAGCCGGGCGACCTGCTCTTCTACCCGGCGCTATGGTGGCATCATGTCGAGGCGCTCGGGCGCTTCAACATCCTGGTCAATTACTGGTGGAACGAGGCGCCGGCATTCCTCGACACGCCGCAGACCACGCTGCTCCACGCCATGCTGAGCCTGCGCGACCGTCCGGATGCCGAGAAGGCCGCGTGGAAGGCGATGTTCGACTATTATGTCTTCGGGCCCGCTGGCCAGGCCGCGGCGCATCTGCCGGCGCATGCGCAGGGCCCGCTCGCGCCGATCGATGCGACATCGGCGCGGCGGCTGCGCGCCCAATTGATCAACAAGCTCAATCGCTAGGGGGACGAGATGGACCAGGCACCGGTGCGGCGCGTCGTTATCGCGGGTGGCGGCACCGCAGGCTGGATCGCCGCGGCGGCGCTCGCCAAGCTGCTCGGGCCGCTGCTCGAGATCACGCTGGTGGAAAGCGACGAGATCGGCACGATCGGCGTCGGCGAAAGCACCATCCCGACCGCCCGCACCTTCCACGACCTGCTCGGCATCGACGAGAAGGCGTTCCTGCGCGATACGCTCTCCACCTTCAAGCTGGGCATATTGTTCGAGGACTGGGCGCGCGAAGGCGATCGCTACATCCACAGCTTCGGCCAGCTCGGCAAATCGAACTGGATGGGCGACTTCCACCATTTCTGGCTGCATGCGCGCGAGGAAGGCTGGGGTGGCGAGCTGGGCGACTATTGCTTCGAGCTGCAGGCGGCCAAGGCTGAGCGCTTCGCCATCCCCGACCAGGGGCATATCAACTATGCCTATCACCTCGATGCCGGGCTCTATGCGCGCTTCCTGCGCAAGTTCGCCGAGCCGCTGGGGGTGGAGCGGATCGAGGGCAAGATCGAGACGGTCGAGCAGCATCCCGAAACCGGCTTCGTCACCGCGCTCAAGCTTGCCTCCGGCGATCGGATCGAAGGCGACCTGTTCATCGACTGCACCGGCTTTCGCGGGCTGCTGATCGAGCAGGCGCTGCATGCCGGCTATGAGGACTGGGGCCGTTGGCTGCCCACCGACAGCGCGCTCGCGGTGCAGACCGCCTCGGTCGGCCCGGCGGTTCCCTATACCCGCGCGACCGCGCACCAGGCGGGATGGCAATGGCGCATCCCGCTGCAGCACCGGGTGGGCAATGGGCTGGTCTATGCGAAGGACTTTCTCGACGACGAGACCGCCCGCGCGCTGCTCGATGCGCGGATCGAAGGCGAGAAGCTGATCGAGCCGCGGCTGATCCGCTTCAAGGCCGGGCGCCGGCGCAAGGTGTGGGACAAGAATGTCGTGGCGCTCGGCCTGGCCAGCGGCTTTGTCGAGCCGCTGGAATCGACCAGCATCCACCTGATCATGATCGCGATCACCCGGCTGGTACAGCTCTTCCCGTTCGGCGGGGTGAGCGAAGGCGTCGCGGAGCGGTTCAACGCATTGAGCCGCACCGAGATCGAGCGGATCCGCGACTTCATCATCCTCCATTACCGGCTGAACGAGCGCGCGGATGGCGGCTTCTGGGAACATTGCCGGACGATGGACATCCCGGACTCGCTCGAGGAGCGGATCGCGGCGTTCCGCGACGGGGCGATCGCCTGGCAGGCATCGGACGACCTGTTCCGTGTCGACAGCTGGGTGCAGGTGATGCTGGGCCAGCGGCTCGAGCCGCGAAGCCATCACCATATGGGCCGGATGATCGTGGAGGGCGAGCTGCAGGGGGCGCTCGGCAAGCTCAAGGCCGACATCACGCAGACGGTGGCGCAGATGCCGGCGCACCAGGCATTCCTCGAAAGGTTCGTTGCGGCATGAGCTGACGGGCGCATCGGCTGGCGACGCCTTCCGCTCAACTTATATTGCGAATCGTTTGCATTAGCAATTTCAGCTGCTATTGCGCGGCCCCTAAAACCAAAAGGGGTCCGCAATGCATCTTCGTCTATCCGCCTCCCTCGCCGCCATCGCCTTCGGCCTGCTCGCGGCCGGCACCGCCCAGGCACAGCAGGCGGAGGCGCTGCCGGAAACCGTGGCGGAGGGCGAGAAGGCCGCACCGAGCTATGAGCTGCAACCGGGCAACGACACCGGCACCACGATCATCCGCGAGCAGGAGATCAAGGCGCGCGCGCCGGGCTCGGGCGATGTGAACCAGCTGCTCAAGGCGCTGCCGACGGTGCAGTTCGACCGCGCCGAGGGCCGGGCATCGCGCGAGGATCTGCAGGACCTGCGCCCCGCCGACATCTCGATCTCCGGCGGGCGGATCTACGACAATCTCATCACCATCGACGGCATCGATGCCAATAGCCGGCTCGACATCACCCAGGACAACCCGCAGCACTTCGCCGAGCCCGCAGGCAATTCGGCGCAAAATCTGTGGCTCGATTCCAACCTGGTCGGCGAGATCGTAGTGCGCGATTCCAACGTCTCGGCCGAATTCGGCCGCTTCACGGGCGGCGCGCTGGATATCCGCACCCGCGATCCCCGGCACAAGTTCGGCGGCTCGGCCACGGTCAGCTTCACCTCCGACGAGCTGGTCGACTATCGCATCTCCGACGCCTCGCGCGCCGCGCTGAACGGCGCCGCGCTGCCCGACCGGCCGAGCTTCCGCAAATGGCGGTTCGGCGCCAGTGTCGACGTACCGGTCTCGGAGGATGTCGCCTTCCTGATCGCGGCCAATCGCTCGCGCGCAGACGTGACCTATTATCGCGCCGCCGCCTATGGCGGCTCTTCCTACGGACAGAGCAGCGTGAGCGACAACATCATGCTGCGCGGCGTGGCCGACCTGTCACCCAGCCTGAAGCTGACGGCGCAGTTCACCTATTCGCCCTATGAGAGCGAATCCTCGGCGGACAACGGCATCGACAATCTCGTCACTTCGAAGGGCGGTGGCCTTGCCGGGCAATTGCAGCTCGAGAACAGCGGAAGCACGCGCTGGACGCTGAAGGCGCGGTTCAGCCACAATGATTCCGGGCGCACCGCCTCGGCGAACAATTATTCGATCCCCTCGACCAGTACCAACGGCGCGGTGTGCAGCAGCGCCAACTGCACGATCGGCGGCTTCGGCAATGTCGACCAGTGGCAGGATAATTTCGGGCTCAGCTTCACCGCGGCGCGCGACATCGGCCCGGGCGAGCTGCGCGGCGGCGTGGACTATCAGCGGATCACCGCGATGCGCAGCCGGCCCGAGACCAACTATGCCTATTCGCGCGCGACCAGCGGCACCAACATCGTCTGCGCCAGCGGCGAGAGCCTGCTCTGCGCGACGGGGCAATATGCGCTGGGCCAGTATAGCGAATATCGCGCCTATCGCGCCGAGGTCGAGCTCGACAGCATCGCTGGCTGGGCGGAATATTCGGTGAAGGCAGGGCCGGTCGATCTGCGCGGCGGCGTGCGCTACGACTATGAGAGTTTCCTCGGGAACCACAATTTCGCGCCGCGCCTGTCGGCTACTGTCGACCTGTGGAAGGGCTGGTCGCTCACCGGCGGCGCCAATCGCTATTATGGCCGCTCGATGCTCGCCTATGCGCTGCGCGAGCAATATCCCGACAACTTCATCTATCGCCGCAACGGGGTCAGCTCGGGCGGGCGGCTGACCTATTCGGACAGCGGCTGGACGCTCTACAGCACCACCCATTCGACGAGCTACGCGAATGCCGACCTCAAGACGCCCTATTCGGACGAGCTGACCGGAGCGGTGACCGGCAAGGTGCTGGGCGGCACGGTGCGCCTCAAGGGGGTGTTCCGCTGGGCGAAGGACGAGTTCTCGCGCTCGGTGGCGACGCGGGTGACCGGCACGCTCGAGACCGGGGCAACGACGACCTATACGCTCTACACGCCGAACAATGACGGCCGCAGCCGCTACCGGGGCGGCTCGCTCGAATGGACCCGCGCCTTCGGCAAGCACAGCATCGCGGCGAACGTGAACTATTCGAAGGCCTATACCAGCAACACCGACTATCTGCTGACGAGCGACAATGTCGAGGATGCGGACGTGATGTACGTCTATAATGGCCAGCTGGTCTCGGCGCTGTCGATCCTCGACCAGAACCAGCGGCTGGAATTCGCCTCGCCGTTCATCGCCAACATGACCTGGACCGGGCGCTGGCTCGACGACCGGCTGACCACCAACGTCAATGCGCGCTTCCGCAACGGGTTCGACCGGATCGAGGATTCGGGGGTGAACCAGACGATCAACGGGGTCAGCTATGACGTGGTGGCGCTCAGGCACTACCGCGCCAGCCTCGACATGAACCTCAACGCGCAACTCGAGGTGATCCGCAGCAGGCTCGGCACGCTGACGCTCGATGCGCGCATTTCGAACCTGCTCAACCGCGTTCCGATGCAGGACTACGCCCTGACTTCGAATCCCTACCAAACCGGCCGCTCGGCCTGGTTCGGCCTGTCGTACAAGTTCTGATGCGCATGGAACGGGTTTCCCGTTTTGCCCTGCTGGGATCGACGCTGCTGTTCCTGACGGCAGCGGCGTTCCGGCAGGACGCGGAGCCGCTCGACCTGCGCCGGGCCTATGCCGGGCCGGTCTCGACCTGGCCCGGCGCAGAAGTGGATCCGGGGGTGGAGTTCGTCGAGTTCGGCCCCCTGCCCCCGGCCCAGCGCCCCGCCGGCATCGACGCCGAGCGGGTCGCGCTGGGCGCGCGGCTGTTCGACGAACCGCGGCTCTCGGCATCGGGACAGTTCGCCTGCGCCTCCTGCCATGCCCGCGAACTTGGGTTCGGCGACGGGCTGAAGACGTCGTTCGGGCATGATCGCCAGCGCGGCCAGCGCAACGCGATGAGCCTGTTCACCGCGGGCTTCATGCACAGCCTGTTCTGGGACGGACGCAGCCCGACGCTGGAGCATCAGGCGCTGCAGCCGATCCCCAACCTGGTCGAGATGGCGGCCAAGCCGGGACGGGTCGAGCACTGGATCAACGGCGAGAAGGACTATCGCGACGCCTTCCGGCAGGCGTTCGGGGTCAAGCGTATCCGGATGGACGATATTGCCCGGGCGATCGCGAGCTTCGAGCGCACCTTGCGGCCGCCGACCAGCCCGTGGGACCGGGTGTTCACCCGCGGCACCGCGTCGATGACCGACCAGCAACTGCTCGGCCTGCACCTGTTCCGGACCAAGGCGCGCTGCGCGAACTGCCATAACGGACCGCTGCTGACCGACCAGAAGTTCCACAATCTCGGCATCAGCTTCTACGGACGCCGGCTGGAGGATGTCGGCCGCTACGGCGTGACGCACGACGCGATCGATGTCGGCCGGTTCCGCACGCCCTCGCTCCGCGCGCTGCGGCGGACCGGGCCCTATATGCACAACGGCATCTTCCCCACCCTGGCCGGGGTGGTGAACCTCTATGCCGCGGGCGGCGGGGTCGATCGCAAGGTGCAGAGCGCGACCACCAAGGCGCCGCCACCCCAGCCCGATCCGCAGCTGAAGAAAGTGGCGCTCACCGCCGAGGAACGCGCCGCGCTCGTGGCGTTTCTCGAGATGCTGTGAGCCTCAGCGCGAACGATAGGTCATCGGGATGCGGAAGACGCGCGGCTCCCCTCGCGGCGGCGGGGGGAGAAGCGTGGCCTGCACCTGCGCCAGCGCCAGGCGATCGAGCGCCGCATTCTCGGAGGATATCGCGACAACCGCATAGACCCGGCCGCGGGACGAGACCTTCAGTTCCACCACCACCGTACCGGTAAGCCCCGCGCGTGCCAGCTCGGCCGGATAGCTCTGCCGCGCCCGGATCTCGCGGAATACGGCGCGGCCATATTGGTCGGCCTCCTCGCGGCGTTCGGTCGGCTTGGCTGCACGACTACTCTCCGCGCCGGTGGATGCCGGGCGCGCCGCGCTCTCGGCTGCGGCAGGCGCTGCCTGGATAGGCCCTGCGACGGCGAGCGTCACCGGCGGCGCCAATGCGACTTCCACCGGCCGCACCGGCTTCGGAGCAACCACCGGCACGGGAGAAGGTGCGGAAATCTCCGGCCGCACGACAGATCGGATTGCAGATTCGGAATCAGGCTCGGGTTCTGGTGCGATGCTTTCGGCGGAAACGTCGAAGATCCGCATCGCGCGGGTGCTGGCGGTCTGCGGCATCGGCGCGGCGAACAGCGCGAGAACCGCCCCGAGCGGCGCGGCCGTCAGCAGCAGGGTCAGGGTGACGGCGCCGGACCGCTCCGACAATGAGCGTTTGGGTGGATACACGCGCGCGCATTATCGCGAACGCGTCGCAATAACAACAAAATCAGAATCGGAGGAAGGACACTGTGCTGCCGACCGCCAACGCCGGATCCCCCGGCAAGCGGCGGACCAGCATGTCGGCCCGCGCGAGCATGGACTGGGCCGAGGCAGATTGGGCCGCGATCACCTGCACGCCCGCATCGGCCCGCTCGGCGCACAGAAAGGCTTCGCGGTCGCCATTGGCTTCCATATCCTCCGTCAACGGCAGACTTTCCCAGCGAAGCGCCGCCTGCACGCCACGACCGCCCAGTCCGGCGAGCAGCGGTGCAAGGAACAGGCGTGCGACCGTCATCGCCGCGGTCGGGTTTCCCGGCAGGCCGAGCACCAGCCTGGTGCCGATCCGCCCGAGCCAGACGGGCTTGCCCGGCTTGATCGCGACATCGGCAAACAGCAGCTCGAGGCCCAGCGGCAGGAGCGCCGACCTGGCGAAGTCTCGATCCCCACGCGAGGCCCCGCCGCACAGGACAAGGACATCGGCATCCGCCAGCGCAGTTTCGGCCGCGGCGGCGAGCAGCGCTGCGTCGTCACGCACCTGCACGGCGCCGAGCGGCCTGGCGCCCCATTGGCGCGCCATCAGCAGCACGGCTTCGGAAAGACTGTCGGGGATGCCACCGCTCGCCTGCGCCTCGCCGGCGGGCACCAGTTCATCGCCGGTCGCGATCACACGGACGCGCGGCGCGCGCCAGACGGTCAGTTCCGCTGCGTCGGCCGCGGCAGCAACCACAAGCGCGCGTGGATCGAGGAGCTTGCGGGCCGGCAGCACGACGGCTCCGGCCATCGTGTCCGATCCGCGCAACCGGACATGGGGCTTGGCGGGAACCGCGCCGTCGAGCGTGGCGATCGAAGCTTCGGCGCTGACGAGTTCGCGCATCAACACTCGGTCGGCGCCGGCGGGCATCAGCGCGCCGGTCATGATCCGCACCGCCTCGCCGGGCGCGATCGCTCCATGAAAAGGCGCGCCCGGATAGGCAGCGCCGATCACGGCAAATCGCCGCCGGCCGACGGCGAGATCAGCCTCGCGCACCGCAAAGCCGTCCATCGCAGAAAGATCCCGCGCCGGGATGTCCATCGCCGCGCGGACCTGTTCGGCGAGCACGCGCCTGCCCGCCCTGGATAGCGACACGCGTTCCGTGCCCAGCGGCCGGGCAACCGCGGCGAGGATCGCCTGGGCGGCATCGAACCGCAGCGCGGCGCCACAAGGCACACGCGCATCGACCGGAACCCGGACATGCTTCACTGCGCTCGCTCCGCCAGCATCGCAGCCGACTGACCGCCGGTGCTCGCCACCGCCGCGCCTACCAGAAGCAGGGTCGGCTTGTCCTCCGCGATTGCCGCGGCAGCGATCGGCAGCAGGTCGAGCCGGGTGTGGAGCAGCCGTTCGCCCGGCAGGCTGATGTCGCAGGCGATCAGCACCGGCGTCGCCCGGTCCAGTCCCGCCGCGACCAGCTGGCGGCTGATCTCACCCGCGGCACCGCGCCCCATATAGAAGGCCGTCGTTGCGGCGGGATCGGCGAGCGCCGCCCAGTCGAGCGCCAGCTTCTCGCCGGCCCGGACATGCGCGGTGACGAACTGGACGCGGCGCGCCAGGCCACGCAGCGACAGCGAGATGCCGGCCGAGGCCGCCGCCGCGCTCGCCGCAGTGATGCCGGGACAGATTCGTGCGCGAACGCCGACAGCGGCCAGCGCCGTGATCTCCTCGGTCGAGCGGCCGAAGACCGAGGGATCGCCGCCCTTCAAACGCACCACCTTCTCGCCGTCCAGCGTGGCCTCGACGAGCAGCGCATCGATCGTGCCCTGATCCTTCGAATGCCGGCCCGATCGCTTGCCGACGGGCACGCGGCGCACATGTTCGGGGATCAGCGCCAGCACGCCGGGGCCGACCAGCGCGTCATAGAAGACCACGCTCGCGCCGCGCAGCAGCCGCTCCGCCTTGCGGGTGAGCAGATCGGGATCGCCCGGTCCGGCACCGACAAGCCAGACTTCGCCCGGAAGAAACTCATCCATTGGCGGCACTCCTGTTTTCGTCGAGGATCCGGCGGATCGCGGGCCGGCACGAACCGCAATTGGTGCCCGCCGACAGTGCCGCGCCCACCGCCTCGACCGTAGTGAGCTGCTGGCTGCCGATCGCCGCGACGATTGTCTTGAGGCCGACATCGAAGCACAGGCAGATGATCGGCCCGCGATCCTCGCGCGCGCCCGGCGGCGCGCCGGCGAGCAAGGCTGCGGTGGCAGCCTGGCCAAGCTGTTCGACCAGCCATTCGCGCTTGGGCAGGAGCCCGCGTTCGGTGCGGAACAGCGCCGCGACCAGCCGGCCGTCACGCATCACCGCAACCCGGTGCGATCCGCGTGCACGGTCGAAGCTCTCGATCCGCTCGCCGCGCGGCAGCCTGGCTTCGATCGCCTGCGCATCGCCATCGCCGGCCAGTTCGTAGAGCGTGCCGCCGGGCACCGAGACGCGGGTGGCCCAAAGGCAATCCGGGCGGTCCATTGCTTCGGTAGTGATCAAGAAGCCGCGCCAGGCGGGAGCGACCGCCTCGATCTTCGCGGGCGTCGATTTGAAGCCGGGCTGGCCGGAATGCGGATCGACCAGCGGACGCGGGAGCAGGCCGGTGCGGCCTCCGGTGGATTGCCGATCGGTCCAGTGGATCGGCGTGAAGATCTCGCCCCGGCGCTGGCCGGTGCTGAACTGGACACGGAACAGGCTCGCGCCCTGCGGCGTCGAGACGCGGGCGAGGCCGCCATCCTCCAGGCCCTGGGCAGCGGCATCCTCGGGATGAACCTCGACCAGGGGCTCCTCGCGGTGGCGCGAAAGCTTGGGGCTGAGGCCCGTGCGCGTCATCGTGTGCCACTGATCGCGGTAGCGCCCGGTGTTGAGCGTCAGCGGCCAGTTGGCGAGCGGCGCAGGCAGCGGCATCTGGGCGACCGGCACCAGCCGCGCGCGGCCATCGGGGGTCGGGAAGCGTCCATCGGCAAAGGCGTCTCCGCCCCAGCGGAACGGGGCCATCGCCTCATAGTCGACATTGCCGATCGCGACCTTGTCCCCCAGGTCGAACAGCCGGGCGCCGTCATTCTGATAGGCGGAAAGGCGCGCATGCTCGCGGAAGATGTCGGCAGGCCGGGCATAGGCGAAGTCGCCCGGCCAGCCCATGCGGCGGCCGATTTCCTTGATGATCCACCAGTCGGGCCGTGCCTCGCCGGGTGCCTCGAACAGGGCGCGCTGGCGGCTGACCCGGCGCTCGGAGTTGGTGACCGTACCGTCCTTTTCTCCCCAGCCGGTGGCGGGCAGGCGGACATGGGCGAAGGGGGTGCAATCGGTCTCGGCGATCACATCGGAGATGACGACGAAGGGGCAGCGGGCCAGTGCTTCGCGCACCGCCCCGGCATCGGGCATCGAGACCGCCGGGTTGGTCGCCATGATCCACAGTGCCTTGATCCGCCCCTCACCCATCGCGCGGAACAGGTCGACCGCCTTGAGGCCGGGCTTGGGCGCGATCGTGGGCGAGGCCCAGAAGCGCTGGACGCGGGCGCGGTTCTCGGGCGCGAAATCCATGTGCGAGGCAAGGCTTGAGGCCAGCCCGCCGACTTCGCGCCCGCCCATCGCATTGGGCTGGCCGGTGATCGAGAAGGGCGCCGCGCCCGGCTTGCCGATCCGGCCGGTGGCGAGGTGCAGGTTGAGGATCGCGTTGACCTGGTCAGTGCCGCGGATCGACTGGTTGATGCCCTGGCTGAACAAAGTGATCGTGCGCGGATGCGCGGCGAACAGCTCATAGAAGCGCCTGAGGTCGGCGGCCGGCACTTCGCATGTCCGTGCCACCGACCACAGGTCGCTTCCCTCTCCAACCTGGTCCCAGAAATTCTCGGGCACGCTGACGCTCGCGGTGAGATAGGCCTCATCGACCAGACCGGCTTCGCGGCAATGGGCGAGCAGCCCGTTCATCAGCGCGACGTCGCTGCCCGGACGGATGGCGAGGTGCAGGTCGGCTCCCTCGCAGGTCTCGGTGCGGCGCGGATCGATCACGACCAGCTTAGCCCCGGCATCGCAGCGTGCGCGGATCCGTTGGTAGACGATCGGATGGCACCAGGCGGTGTTCGAGCCGACCAATATGATCAGGTCGGCGGCGTCGAGATCGTCATAGCTGGCCGGCACGACATCCTCGCCGAACGCACGGACATGGCCGGCGACAGCACTCGACATGCAGAGCCGCGAATTAGTGTCGATATTGCCCGAGCCGATGAAACCCTTCATCAGCTTGTTGGCGACGTAATAGTCTTCGGTCAGCAGCTGGCCCGAGACGTAGAAGGCGACGCTGTCCGGTCCGTGCTCGGCGATCGCCTGGCGGAAGCGCTTCGCCACCAGGTCGAGCGCCTTGTCCCAGTTCGCCCGGCGCTTGCCGATCATCGGGTGGAGCAGGCGACCCTCCAGGCCCACCGTCTCGCCGAGATGCGTGCCCTTGGAGCAGAGCCGGCCATGATTGGCGGGATGCTCGGGATCGCCCTTGATCTCGACCGAGCGCGCGCCGGTGCGCGTCGCGACGATCCCGCAGCCGACGCCGCAATAGGCGCAGGTGGTGCGGGTCGCCGTCATGCTATGCCGCCGCCTTCAGCGTGCTCGCGCGGCAGATCAGCACGCGGCCGCCGCTGATCTTCACCGGGATCACCGGGGTGCAGCCCTTGTCCTCGCCCTGCGCCAGGCCAGTCGCCAGCGCGATGTTCCAATTGTGCAGCGGGCAGGCGACGCTATGGCCATGGACTATGCCCTGGCTGAGCGGGCCGCCCTTGTGCGGACAGCGATTGACCAGCGCGAACACCTTGTCGTCGCCGGTGCGGAATACCGCGATCTCCTCGCCGCCCTCGACCGGAATGGTGCGGCTGCCGCGCACCGGGATCTCCTGCAGCCAGCCGATATCGAGCCATTCGCCGATCATGCGATTTCCTCCACGCGGATGGGATTGAAGGCAGCCATGTGCGCATGCTGTTCGCGTTCCTGGCCGGCGGCGCGCTCGGCCCAGGGATCGTCCTGGCTGAAGGTCTGGGAGTGCCAGAAGCGCGCGGCGAGCGCGTCGCGACCGGCTTCGTCCTCGACGATGCGGTCCTTCACATATTGCAGGCCGGTCCGCTCGATCCACGGCGCGGTGCGCTCGAGATAGCGCGCTTCCTCTCGGTAGAGCTGGACGAAGGCTGCAGCGTAGTGGAGCGACTCTTCTTCGGTCGCGACCTTCACCAGCAGGTCGGTTGCGCGGACATGGATGCCGCCATTGCCGCCGACATGGAGCTCATAGCCCGAATCCACGCAGACAACGCCGAAATCCTTGATCGTCGCCTCGGCGCAGTTCCTGGGACAGCCCGAGACCGCCATCTTGAACTTGTGCGGCATCCAGCTGCCCCAGAAGCCGCGCTCGAGCTTCACGCCGAGCCCCGTCGAATCCTGCGTGCCGAAGCGGCACCATTCGGAGCCGACACAGGTCTTCACCGTGCGCAGCGCCTTGCCGTATGCGTGTCCGGAGACCATCCCGGCAGCGTTGAGATCGGCCCAGACCGCCGGCAAATCCTCCTTCCTGATCCCGAAGATATCGAGCCGCTGGCCGCCGGTGACCTTGACCATCGGCGCATCGTATTTCTCGACGACGTCGGCGATCGCGCGCAGCTCCTGCGGGGTGGTGATGCCGCCCCACATGCGCGGGACGACCGAATAGGTGCCGTCCTTCTGGATGTTGGCGTGCATGCGCTCGTTGACGAAGCGGCTCTGCTGGTCGTCCTGATAGTCGCCGGGCAGCGCGCAGAGCAGGTAGTAATTGAGCGCCGGGCGGCAGGAGGAACAGCCGTCGGGCGTCGACCAGTGCAGCTTCTGCATCACCTCGGGGATCGACCGCATGCCCTGCGCGACGATCTCGCGACGGACATCGTCATGGCCGAAGCTGGTGCATTTGCACATCGTCTTGGGCCCGGCCTGGACTGCGTCGCCCAGCGTGACCGCCAGCAGCGTCTCGACCAGCCCGGTGCAGGAGCCGCAACTCGCCGATGCCTTGCAGCCGGCACGCACGGCATCCAGGCTGCACGCGCCCTTCTCGATGCAGGCGACGACCTGGCCCTTGGACACGCCGTTGCAGCCGCAGATCTCGGCATCGTCCGAGAGCGCCGCAACGGCCGCCTTAGGGTCCGCCTGCCCACCTCCCTGGGCAAATGCCTGGCCGAAGATCAGCAGGTCGCGGAGATCGGAGATGTCCTCCTGCTTCTTGAGCAGATCGAAATACCAGCTGCCATCGGCGGTATCGCCATAGAGGACGGCGCCGACGATGCGGTCGTCCTTGACCACCACGCGCTTGTAGATGCCGCGGCTGGCGTCGCGCAGGACGATGTCCTCGGCACCGTCACCGCCCGAGAAATCGCCGGCGGAGAACAGGTCGATGCCGGAGACCTTGAGCTTGGTCGAAGTGACCGAACCGCGATAGCCGGTATGTGCCTCGACCAGCCCGTCGGCGAGCGCCCGGCACATCTCCCAGAGCGGCGCGACCAGGCCATAGACATTGCCGTCATGCTCGACGCATTCGCCGACCGCGAGCACATTGGCGTCGCTGGTGACCATGTGATCGTCGACCTGGATGCCGCGGCCCACCGCCAGCCCGGCCTCGCGGGCAAGCGCGGTCGAGGGGCGGATGCCCACCGCCATCACCACCAGGCTGGCCGGGATCACCCGCCCGTCCTTGAGCTTCACGCCCTCGACATGATCGGTACCGAGGATCTCGGCGGTGTCGGCGCCGGTGAGGATCGTCTGGCCGCGCGATTCCAGCTCGGACTTGAGCAGCCAGCCCGCCGCCTCGTCGAGCTGGCGCTCCATCAACGTCGGCATCAGGTGCAGCACGGTGACCTTCATGCCGCGCAGGGTCAGGCCATGCGCCGCCTCGAGCCCGAGCAGGCCGCCGCCGATCACCACCGCGTCACCGCCCTTCCCTGCGGCCGCCAGCATCGCGTCGACATCCTTCATGTCGCGGAAGCTGATAACGCCGGGCAGGTCCTTGCCCGGCACCGGGATGATGAAGGGATCCGAACCGGTGGCGATCAGCAGCTTGTCATAGCTGACCGTGCGACCGCTGGCGGCGGTGACGGTTCGCGCCGCGCGGTCGATCCCGGTGACGCTGTCGCCGGCGACCAGCTCGATGCCGTTGCCGTCATACCAGTCGCGCGGGTTGATCACGATCTCGTCGAACGTCTTCTCGCCGGCGAGCACCGGGGAGAGCATGATCCGGTTGTAGTTCACATGCGGCTCGGCGCCGAAGATCGTCACCCGGTAGCGACCCGGATCGCGGGCGAGCAGTTCCTCGACGGCGCGGCAGCCGGCCATGCCGTTGCCGATCACCACCAGGTGCGGGCGGTCGATGTGATGGGTCATGCGTGCAACCTCACAGGGTAAAATCGAGCTCGAGCCACAGCTTGCGCGTATCGGTCGCGAAGCTGGCGGCGCGGTAATCGGCATATTTGATCAGGGCGGCGACGCGCTTGAGCGGCTTGAAACCGAGCTGCAGGTCCCATTCCTCGCCGTAGCGGCGCGCGTTCCGGTCGCTGTCGAAGCGGTGGTAGATCGCCTGCAGCGTGATCACCGGCACCTTGCCGAGCGCCAGCGCATAGCTGCCCCCGGCATAGAGGTCGCGGATGCCGTCCGCCGGGGTGACGAGGAACTTGTCCGCCCAGCCCTGGAACTTGTGCAGCGTGGCCAGCGGCGTCTGGAAGCTGGTGTTCGCCAGCCCCTTGTCCGCGCCGAGCACCTCATAGCCGCCGCTCACCCCGAAGGCCTTCACCTGGAGCTGCCCCTCGGCCAGCCAGTAATCGGCGGCATAGCGATTGGGATTGTCGCGCCAGTTCGACTGGCGGGCATAGCTGGCGGCGAGCGAAAGCTTGGCGGCGCCGAGCGGCAGCGTGGTCGCCGCCCGCCCGCCATAGGTCTGGCTGGAGAATTGCCGCCGGCCGGTCGAGTCCTGATCGACCAGATAGGCGAAGCCCTTGGCGCTGACCGGGCCGAGCTTCACGCTCGCGCCGGCGAAGACATTGTCGCCGCCGATCCCGGCGATCGGGCTCTCGACGCCGTAGATCGTGCGCGCCGCCCAGGCATAGGTCAGGTCGATCGCCACCGGCCCCAGCGCCTTGCTCTCGACGCGCACCGCATCGAAGGTCTGCTCGTTCTGCCGCCAGGCGACATTGCCAACGAAGCGCTGGTCGTCGAGCGCGATGCGCTGGCGGCCGGCGGTGAAGACGGTGTTCTTGATCCCGCGATACTGGAGCTGAATCCGGTTGATCTCGACATTCTCGGGATCGGCTACGATCGGCCAGGCGGTGCGGCCGTTCACGGTGCTGTTGTAGCGTTCGCTCAGCGCCAGCGTGCCTTCGCTCTCGGCGAGCAGCGCGAAAACACCCTGCTTGAGCTCGAACCCGGCGCGGACACGCAGCGTGAGCGCATCGGCATCCCGTGCCAGCCCGGCCTGATCGACACGCTCATAGCGAAGCCGCGCATCGACGATCGGCTTCATCTCCTGCGCCATCGCCGGCGTCGCGGCGATGGCCAGAGGAAGGAGGAGCGCGGCGCGCATCAGATCCGCACTCCCTGCGCCGCGGCGACCCAGCGCGCCCGCCACTTGCCCTTGACGAAGGTCAGGCCGGCAAGTGCGCCCAGCGCCAGCATCGCGAAGATCAGGAAGCCCGGGCCGAACCCACCGGTCGCCTGCCGCGCGAAGCCGAGCGAGGAGGCAAGGTAGAAGCCGCCAATGCCGCCCGCCATGCCGACCAGACCGGTCAGGATGCCGATCTCCTTGCCGAAGCGCTGCGGCACCAGCTGGAACACCGCGCCATTGCCGGTTCCGAGCGCGAGCATCGCGATGACGAACAGGGTGAGCGCGACGCCAAGGCTGGCCGGTGACGTGCTGACGCCGAGCAGCGCGAGTGCCGCGACGATATAGACGGCGGTGAGCGCCGCGACGCCACCCACCTTGTCGGCGAGCGCCCCGCCGAGCGGGCGCACCAGCGACCCGGCGAACACGCAGGCCGCGGTGCAATAGCCGGCGACTACCGTGCTCAGCGCGAACTGATCGGTGAAGTAGATGGTCAGCGACGAGGCGAGGCCGGAGAAGCCGCCGAAGGTGACGCCGTAGAACAGCATGAACCACCAGGCGTCCGCGGTCTTGAGCGGCTCGAGATAGGCGGCGAGCGGCTTGGGCGCGGGCTGGTTCGGCGCGTCCTTGGCCAGCACGACATAGACAACCAGCACGATCGCCAGCGGGATGCAGACCAGGCCGAGCACGGCGTTCCAGCCGAACGCCTTGGCCAGCATCGGCGCGAACAGCGCGGCGAGCACGGTACCCGAATTGCCCATGCCGGCGATGCCCATCGCCTTGCCCTGATGCTCGGGCGGATACCAGCGGCTGGCGAGCGGCAGCGCCACCGCGAAGCTGGCGCCGGCAAAGCCGAGCACACCGCCCAGCGCCAGCGTGCCGGCAAAGCTGTGGACGCCCAGCCGCCAGGCGGTGAGCAGTCCGGCGATCACGATCACCTGGCCGATCACCCCGGTGCGCTTCGGCCCGATCCGATCGGCGAGCAGGCCGACAAGCAGGCGGAGCACCGCGCCGGCCAGGGTGGGCGTTGCCACCATCAGGCCCTTCTGCGCGGGGCTGAGGTGCAGGTCCTTGGCGATCTCCGGCGCAAGCGGGCCGAGCAGCACCCAGACCATGAAGGCCAGGTCGAAATAGAGGAAGGCGGCGATCAGCGTCGGCGTATGACCGCTGCTCCAGAATGCCGACTTTGCCTTGCGTGCCGGAAAGGAATCGACATCGGCACCCCCGCCGATCGCCTCGAAGCCTTCGCGCGCCAGTTCCGCGATCTTCATCCGCTCTGCTCCCCCGTGCCGTCCGGCACGAAAAATCTGATGTGCCGCAGGCACGAAAAAAGCCGCTGCCGATCCCCCGCGAGGCGGTGATCGGACAGCGGCTTTGCTGAATTCCGGTGGATGTTCGCGCCTACGTCGCCGCGGACATCCGATAAGCGTCCCCCGGCCATTCGGGCGACTCGCATAAGCTGACGCGAAGTGGATTTCTTCGCAAGTGCAAAAATTTCAGCTTTGTTTCAGGGCCTGCAGATAGCCAGAAATATCCTGCGGATCGAAAGACTTGCCATCGAAGAACCGATCGGGCGAGAGCATCAGGCTGCCCTGATGCGACGCAGCTGCGAGCGGATTCGCCAGCGAACCCTCGACCTTCATGCTCGCGCCCGGCATCGCGACACCGCGCCCGGCAAGCGCGCTGCGGTACAGGTCGGAGCGGAACACGCCCGCGGCCGCCCGCTCGGCCTCGGCACTCGGCTCGACCATCCCCCAGCGGACGAACTGCGAGTAGATCCAAAGCGCCTGGCTGCGCCACGGGAAGTTGGCCGCGCCACGGTGGAAGACCAGGAAATCGGGCAGGTCGATCACCTCCCCGCCGCGCATCAGCGGCATCCGCCCGGCCAGCGCCTGGGCGATCAGCTCGGCGGGCTGGCCGACATAGTCGGACCGGGCAAGCAGGGCCGCCACATCCTCCCGGTTGGCCGGATCGTCGCACCAGGCGGCGGCGCGGTCGAGCGCGCGGAGCAGCTGGCCGAGCTGATCGGCATTGGCTTCGGCCCAGTCGGCGCGGGTAGCGAGCACCTTCTCGACGCCGCGCTGCCAGATGTTCACGCCCGCGGCGGCGATCTCGCCGATCCCCTCGGCCACCGCGACGCTGCCCCAGGGCTCGCCCGCGATGAAGCCGTCGATCTCGCCCAGCCGCAACGCCTGCACCATCAGCGAGGGCGGCAGCACGCGCAGGGTCACATCGCGGTCCGGGTTCACCCCGGCATAGGCAAGCCAGTAGCGCAGCATCAGCGCGTGGCTCGAATAGCGATGGACGATGCCGATCACCGGCTTTCGGCGATGCAGCCCGATCGCGGCGGCGAAATCATGCGCGGTGGCGACGGGATCCTGCACGCGGTTGCGCGGATCGGGATCGAGCGCGGCCGCCAGCTCGGCCGAAAGCGTCAGCGCATTGCCATTGTCGTTGAGCTTGAACGGCGCGGCGATCGCGCAGGGCGCCTGGCTGAGCCCCAGCGTCACCGCCACGGCGAGCGGCGCGAGCATGTGCGCGCACTGGACCTGGCCATAGACCAGCCGGTCGCGCACCGTCGCCCAGCTGGTATCGCGCACCAGGGTGAGGGCGATGCCCTCGGCCTCGGCGAAGCCACGCTCGCGCGCCACGATCAGCGGCGCGCTGTCGGTCAGGGGGAGGAAGGCGATCGAAAGCGGCGTCATCGCCCGTCTCCAAACAGGTCGGCGGCGGTGATCAGGGCTTCGGCGACTTCGGCGATGCGCCGCCCCTGCTTCATCGCGGTGGTGCGCAGCAGCGCATAGGCTTCGGGCTCGCTGAGGCCCCGGCTCTGCATCAGGATCGCCTTGGCGCGATCGAGCGTCTTGCGCTCGGCAAGCTCGGTGCGCGCGGCATCGAGCTCGGTCTGCAGCCTGGAAAAGGCATTGAAGCGGCGGATCGCCAGGTCGAGCACCGGCTTCACCCGGTCCTTGCGCAGCCCGTCGACGACATAGGCCGAGACGCCCGCATCGATCGCCGCGCCGATCATCCCCTCGTCCGACTGGTCGACGAACATCGCGATCGGCCGGGCGAGCGCGCGGCTCACCGTCAGCATCTCCTCCAGCGAATCGCGATTGGCGTTGCCGAGGTTCATCAGCACGACGTCGGGCGCCATCCGCTCGAGCCGCGCGACAAAGGCACCGTGCGGGGGCACGATCTCGATTTCCTCGAAGCCGGCCTCGCGCAATCCCTCCTCCAGGATCGTGGCGCGCAGCCCGCTGTCGTCGATGATGGCAATGCGCAACGCCGGTCCCCAAGCCTACGCGCGCGAGGCTTATCCGGCGCATGCCCTGCGTCAACTTCGGACTCCCGCAAATCTGCGCCGTCGCAGTGGACGCGGCCATGGCGATATCTACACTGGCGCCATGCTTGCTGTGATGAGCGCCGTCTCCGCTTTCGTGCGCACGCGCCGGCTGGCCCGGCGGCTGGCAACGCCTGACGACGTGCGACGCTGGCAGGCCGCGAGGCTTGCCAGCTGGATGAAGGCCGCGGTGCCGCGCGTCGATGCCTTTGCGGAGGAGCCGGTTCGCCGCCTCGAGGAACTGCCGGTGATGGACAAGGCGATCCTGACCGCCGATTTCGCCGCCTATAACCGCCCCCGCATCACGGCGGACGAAATCCGCTCGGCCCTCGATGCGGGCGCGGATCGGGTGCGGGGCCATCCGATCGGGCAAAGCACCGGGACGAGCGGGAATCGCGGCTATTACGTCATCAGCGAAGCCGAACGCTTCGTCTGGCTGGGAACGATTCTCGCCAAGGCGCTTCCCGATGTGCTGTGGCGGCGGCACCGTGTCGCGCTTGCCCTGCCCGGCTTCTCGACGCTCTATCGCTCGGCCGAACGGGGGCGGCGGATCAGCCTGCGCTTCTTCGACCTGGCGCTGGGGGTCGATGGCTGGGCCGACCAGCTCGCCGCCTTCGCGCCCGACACGATCGTGGCGCCGCCCAAGGTGCTGCGGAGGTTGGCGGAGAGCGGCCGGCTGACCGCGCACAACCTGTTCAGCGGCGCGGAAGTGCTCGATCCGCTGGACCGCGCGGTGATCGAGGCTGCGACCGGCGCCAGGGTGCGTGAGATCTACATGGCGACCGAAGGGCTGTTCGGCGTCGCCTGTCCGCACGGCACGCTGCATCTTGCCGAGGATGCGGTGCGGTTCGAGTGGCAGCCATCGGGGGACAGCGGACTGGTGACGCCGCTGATCACCGATTTCACGCGGCGGACCCAGATCATGGCGCGATACCGGATGAACGACCTGCTGGTCCTTTCCGACGAACGCTGCGCCTGCGGCTCGCCGCTACAGGCCGTCGCGCGGATCGAAGGGCGGCAGGATGACGTGTTCGAGCTGCAGGATGCCGGCGGGCAGTGGCGCATGATCACGCCCGACGTGCTGCGCAACGCCGTTGTCGATGCCGATCGGGCGATCACCGACTTCCGCATCGTCCAGACCGCGGAGGACCGGATCAGCGTCGCGCTTGACCCCATACTCCCGCCGGAGAGCGACGCGCGAGTGTCCGCCTCGCTGGCAGGCTTGTTCGATCGTGCCGGCGTGGTGCGGCCAGAGATCGCGATCACCCGCGGGCTGACAGTGGATTTCGACCGGAAGCTGCGCCGCGTCCGGCGGGAGTGGCGTCAGAGGTAGAGTATCGCCTCGCGCTGCTCGACCGCCTGCGGCCTGCCATTGGCCAGCCGCCACACCGTCGGCCCGATCAGATCGGCCGGGCCGATCGCGAAATCGACCGCGCCCCAGTCCTTCAGCGCCTCGACCTGGTCGGCCAGCACTCGCTGGTCCTGGCGCAGCAGCGGCAGGTTGAACGCCTTGAGCACCCAGCGCTTGAGCCAGTTGGGCGCGATGCCCCGGCGAGTGGAGAACAGCGCATAGGGGCGCACCAGATCCGTGTCCTCCGGCACGAAGATCGCGGTCAGCGAGACACTCAGGCCGCGGTCGGTGCGGAATTCGAGCTGGCCGATCGTCGGCGGGAAATAGCGCCCGATCGACACCGTCCTCTTGCCCTCCAGCAGGCGCGGCATGATGCCCTCGGCACGGGCGTTCTCGTGATAGACGGCTTGCGCGCCATCGGGCCCGAGCGACACCTCCACCCGCATCGCCCGGCGCTTGCCGGTACCGCGCAGGAACCAGGGATGGACATAATGCGGGTGCGAGGCGTCGAGCATGTTCTCGATCCCGTCGAGCAACCGCATCCGGCTGGGCGCGACCAGCCAGCGAAAATGGTCGAGCGCCGGATCGTCGAGCAGCGCAGGCAGGCGAGGGAATGGCGGCGGGGTCTCGGCCAGGCAGGTCCAGACCAGCCCGGCGCGGATCTCGACCGGCAGGACCCGTGCGGAGACCGCCGGCACCGCATCGGAGCCGGGGACCTCGACGCAGCGGCCGTCCGCGCCGAAGCGCCAGCCGTGATAGGGGCAGGCGATCGTGCCGCCCTGCACGCAGCCGTCGGAAAGCTTGAGCGCGCGGTGCGGGCAGCGATCGAGCATGACGACGGGCTTGCCCGCGCTCAGGAACAGCACGACCGGCGTGCCCATCAGCCGCCGCGCCACCGGCTTGCTGCCGAGCGCGTCCAATGCCGCCAACGGATGCCAGCCCTGCGCAATCGCCACCGGCCATGCGTCGCTCATAGCCCTCGCCTCCTCATCAACGGAACTGCCAGCCGATCGAGCGCGGCCTGCATCAACCCCAGCACGGCGCGCCGTCGCCAGGGCAGATGGCCGGCGGCGACCGCAGTATATTCGATCACCCCGGTGGCACCGCGGTTGCGCTTGAACTGCGCGGCACCGGCCGAGCCGTTGAGCCGAATGCCCTTCTCGTGCGCCATCGAGGTGAACAGGAGCGTGGCAATGCGGTACAGGCCTTCTCGCCGCGGCCGGGCGGTGTCGTAGCCGACGATCGGCGGGGTCAGGACATCGCCCCGCACCAGGGCGCCCGTCACCGCCAGCAGCGTGCCCTGCGCGTCGCGTGCCCCACGATACCGCAGGATGCCCTCCCGCCAGGTCATCAGGATCCAATCCGGCGAGAAGATCGGGTTCAGCGGCGAATATTTGCCGACATAGAGCAGATGGTAGAGCTCGGCGATCCGCGCCGCGTCGGCTTCGGTCATAACCGCGAACTCGTCGATCGCCAGCCCGCTGCGGCGAAGCAGGCGGAAGTCGTGCCCGGTATTCCGCCGCGCGCGCCACTGCGTTTCGAGGTCGCCGGTCACCCAGATCTGGCGACTGGCGAGCAACCGCCAGCCGTCACTCCGCGCCGCGTCGAGCAGGGCCGGCGAGGACCAGCCGTCCACCGAGCGGACCGCGATGGCATGGGCCGGAAAACGCTCGGCCAGGAAGGCGCGGATCGCCGGGAGATCGTCGCCCTGCCAGTCGCCGTGCAGGTTGGTCGACAGCATCCAGTTGTCGATATGGAGGACGCGATTGACCTGCCCCCAGCGCAACAGCCGATCGGCGGCAGCGATCATCGCGCGCAGCAGCGGTCGCAGCCACCCGGTATCGACGATGTCGAGCTCGGCCCGCGCGTAGAGGATATAGGCGCTGTGCGGCAGACAGACATAGCTGCCTCCCACCCCGCCTTCATTGATCGTCACCGGATAGACGCGCTCGCCCGCGCGAAGCGCCATCCAGCGCGTGGCGACGTTGGGGATCATCGCGCCCACGCCCGCCCGCGCGATGCCTTCGATATAGGCACGCGAATCGCAGCCGGCCGGCCACGCGCCCGGCGGCGGGTCGAGCGGATCGAACAGGATCATGCGATCGGCTCACCATTCCATTCGATGTCGGTCGTGGTCGCGCCCGCCGCACTCCCGCGCGACAGCAGCGCTCGTCTGGCGAAACGCGCGGCATCGAGCATCGCACCGATAACCGGGCGGCGATCGCCCGGCCGCCCCACCGCATCGTGGCCGAGCCTGACGTCGCGCGCCAACTGGCCAAGCCGCCCGCCCCCGATCGCAGCCGGCAGCCCTAGCAAGGCCATCGCCGGACCGAGATAGCGCAAGCCCTTAATGGGCTGCGCCTCGCCCCGGCCGAGCATCGCATCCGCGAGTTCCGGCCGCGCATCGAACAGATGCACTCCGCTAACCGCACGCGGATTGCACTCGATCGGCACCGCCACGCCCTCCGGCGTGAGGATCAGGTCGAGCGAGAGGTGCCCGGTCAGCTCGTTTGCCGCAGCCAGCATGCGCGCGACTTCGATCGCCGCCGGGCAATCGACGGCCTCAAACGCATAGGACGCCGCCTTGCCGTGCCGCCAGACCGGGCGATACACGACCGCGGTAACCAACCGCCCCGCCCGGGCGAAGGACCATAGGCACAGTTCCTCGCCCGCGACGAAACGCTGCGCCGCCCAGGCCCGGTCGGCGGACGGATCGAACAGCGCCAGCTGCGCGCGCGAAGGCCGGACCAGAGTCTCCGTCGCGAAGCGGGAGAAATCTGGCTTCAGCACCAGCTCTTCGAATGCGACCGGCAAATCCTCAAGTTCGGCACGAGCCTCGATCCGCGAGGTTTCGGGCACCACTATGCCCAGTCCCCGAGCATGCGCGACGAAAGCCAGCTTCGAATGCAGCGTACGGAGCGTCCCAAGCGGCGGCGCCAGCACGCGATCGCCGAGACCCGCCGCCGCAACGTAGAACACTTCCTCGCAGGTCGGGATGATCGCCACCGGATCGAGCCTCGCCACCAGGTCGCGCAGCGCGCTGGCGAACCCCGCGAAATCGCTGCGCGGCGGCGGCAGCAGATGCGTCGCGGCCACCGCCCGCGACAGGCGCGCCGCCCAGCCGGCGATCGAGTCGGCCAGGTGAACTTCATGCCCCGCTGCTGCGAAGGACCGCGCCAGATCAACCGCGACCGGCGCGCGCGCGCCGGTGATGAGGATCTTGCTCACGCCTCGGCTTCGGCGGCGCGTTCGGGGCAATGCGCAGGCGTGAGCCGGATCGCCGGATTGCGCTGCCAGAGCGCATGCAGCTTTGCCAGGGTCTGCTCGACGCGCCCGGCATTGCCCAGCAGGCTGCTGGTCAGCCGTGGCGGCGGCATGTTGCGGCGGATCGCGTCGCTCGACCAGGCGGCATCGGCGACCAGGAAATGCTCGCCGTGCAGGCTGTCGGCAACGACCATGCCCCAATGCCCCGGGCAATGGCCGGGAAGCTCGACCGCGAGCAGGCTGCCATCGCCCAATATGTCGGCCCCTTCGGCAAAGGGCTGCAACGCGCCGGGCAGGGCAACGCGCGGCGCATCCTCGAAGAAGCGCGCGCGCGCCGCGATATCGGCGGGGAGCAACGCCAGCAGCACGCCACCGAGCAACGCCTTCACCCGCCCGCTCGAACATGCCGCGTCGAGCCCGGCACGCGCGCAGTGGATCGCGGCATTCGGAAAGGCATGGGTGCCCGCGATATGATCGGCGTGGAAATGCGACAGGACCAGATGGCGGACATCGCCCGGATCGAAGCCGAAGCGCCGCAACTGGCTCGCGACGTCCGCGCCCGGCGGCAGCGTGGCCGGGGTCAGCCAGCGATAAAAGCGTTCGGGAAAGGGCCGGGTCGCGGCGAAGAATGCCGGGTCATAGCCGGTATCGAACAGGATCGGCCCCTCCTGCGGGTGGACGATCAGGATCGAGAGCGCGGGGAAGATCGCCGGGCGCAGGCTGCCGTCGCGGATCGTTGCGCGCTGCGGGTGGAGGCAATGCCCGGCGCGGATCAGCCTGACCTCGACCTCACGCATCGATCGCCTCCGGCAGGGCATGGGCGATCATCGCGTCGATCCCGTGGCGCGGCACCCAATCGAGCAGATCGCGCGCGCGATCGAGCCGCATCGTCTGCGAGAAGCCGAAGGTCATGACGCTGTAACGCGTTACCGGCGGTTCCGGCCTGCCGGGCAGCAGCGCGGCAACGCGTTCCATCGCGCCGGCCATTGTCATCGCCAGCCTGGTCGGCACCGTCACCAGGCGCGGTGCGCTTCCGATCCGCGCGAACAGCTGGCCCAGCAGTTCGCGCACCGGCCGCGGATCGCCGCCCGATATGTTGATCGCCTGCCCGCCCGCCGTCGCCAATCGGCGGTCGGCGGCGACAAAGGCGGCTGCGGCATCGCGCACATCGGTCGGCTCGATCAGTGCCCTGCCCCCGCCCGGCAGCGGAAACCGCCCGCGACGCCCGGCGCGCAGGATTCGCGGCAGCAGGACAGTGTCATGCGGCCCCACGATCGCGCGCGGGCGGATCGCGAGGCTGCGGAAGCCCGGCGCGTCGGCAGCCAGAACCAGTCGTTCGGCGGCATATTTGGTCGCGGCATAGTCATTGGCAAAACGCGGCCCGACCGGGCTGTCCTCGGTCAGGCCGATCCGGTCGCGCGGTTCGGCGTAGATGGAGGGCGTGGAAGCGTAGACCAGCCCCTCGCACCCCGCCGCGCGCGCGGCATCGGCCAGCCGCCGGGTCGCGGTGATGTTGATCGCCTCGAAAGCCGCACGCGATCCCCAGGGAGACGAGAGCGCGGCAAGGTGGAACACCACATCCACGCCGCCGAGCAGCGGCGCCAACGGATCGGTGACCAGATCGGCCGGCAGGAATTCCGTTCCGAGCTGGGCACCGATCGCCCGGTCGCGGCCGGTCGCGCGCACCTGATATCCGGCCGCGCGCAACTGGCCGACCAGTTCGCGTCCCAGTCCGCCGGTCGCTCCGGTCACCAGCGCATGCCGGGTCACCAGCGGATCACCGCGCCGCCCAGCGATACGCCAGCCGATGTCCCGATCAGCAGGCTGTGGCTACCGGGCGCGAGTTGACCTCGCTCACGCGCGACATGGAGCGCATGCGGCATACCCGCCGCAATCTGGTTGCCATGGTCCCGGAAGATGTCGACCGTCCTGGCATGGCCACCCGGCACCGAGCGCTTGAGATGCTCGATCGCCGCCGCGCTTGCCTGGTGCGGCACGATCGTATCGAGAGCATCGGCCGTCACCTCGCCGGCGACGAGCAGGTCGCGCAGGAAACGCGGGAAGCGCTTGGCGGTCGCGGCGAACAATGCGGGACCGTCCATCCGGAACTTCGATACCGCCAGGAAGGCATCGAGATCCTCGGTCGGGCGCATGCGGGTGCCGCCCGATTCAAGCCGGCACAATTCTGACCCGTCGCCGAAGGTCGCGAGCCGGCAGGCAAGCAGGCGGCTGGGGCCGTCGGCTTCGATCGCCACGGCGGCCGCGCCGTCGCCGAAGATCACCGATGACTCGGGCGAACCGAAATCGAGTGCGGCGGAAGCGATGTCGACCGAAACGATCAGGCCCCGGCGCCATTTGCCGATCGCCATTCCCATCAACAGCGTGTCGAGCGCGACGAGAAACGACAGGCAGGTCGCATTGACGTCGAATGCGGCGATGCCGCTCGCGCCGATGCCGAGCCGGCGCTGGATGAGCGGGGCGTTGCCCGGAATCGGCTGCTCCATCACGCCGCATGCCGAGATCACCACATCGAGATCGGCGGCATCCCAGTTCGCCGCCGCCAAGGCCGCGGACGCGGCAGCGGCGCCAAGCGACGAACTGGTTTCGTCGCCGCGCGCCCAATAGCGGGTGGCGATCGCGAAATTCGCTTCGGTCCAGCCTGGATCCCGGCCAAGCCTGGCATCGATTTCCACGGAGGGAACGGCAGTCCTGGGCAGCGCGACACCGCTGCCAGCGAAGCGAAAACCGAGGCCCCGAGTCGCATTCATGCGAATATATTGAACAGTGTCTATTTACTTGTAAAGGGGGCGCAACGAATTGCCTCGAGCACGCGGGCATGGACGGTGTCGAGCGGATCGGTTTCGCCGAGCAGCGCGAAGGTGCCGTTGAGCGTGAAGAAGCAATGGCCGTGCACCGTTGCCAGCAGCGATCGCGTCAGAGCGTCCGCTTCGTCCCGGCGCTCGGCCGGCAGCGCGGCGGCGATCTCGTCGCGCACGATCCCGGTGAGCGAACGGATATGGTCGCGATAATATTCGGGTGCTTCGACATCGTCGGGCAGCCGGTGATCGTATAGCGCCGTCCAGGCATGGCGGTGCAGGATGGCGAACTCGAAATAGGCCTCCACCAGCACCCGCAGCCGGTTACCGGTCGCAGCAGCCAGGCGCGCCTCGACATGCGCCTGCCACTGCGCCAGCGTGCGCGCATTGATCGCCACGATCAGCATGTCGTGGCTGCCGAACACATTGTAGACCGTGCCGATCGAGTAGCCGATCCGCTTCGCCACCTCGCGCGCGGAGAACCGCGCAAAGCCGACTTCTGAAATCTGACGATGCCCCTCGTGGACTATCATGGTCCGGAGCTCGTCCCGGGTATGATCGGACCGGCGTGCCACCGGGCCAACCTGCCCCTGAACTTTACACTGTTCAATAGATTTGCGCGCAGGAGCAGATCCGGCGACCGCCCAGCCTGTCGCTGCACTGCCCTCGGCTGGCGCGGCGCCCTCCCTTCGGCCTCGTGCCAGAAGAGACCGTGAAGATCGGGCGATCGCCCTTCATTCTCTATCCCAGCCTCAAGCGCCTGTTTGAACGATCGCCACGATGAGCGCGGCGATCGAGGTTCTCACCGGTGCCGGCGAGACGGGAGGCTGTGAACTACCGTCACGTCCAGGGATGAGCCGGTGCCGGGAACCATTCAATCGCGATGCCACAAGGCGTTCAACAAGAGGCTGAACGCAGGCGAAGGTTGCCGCCGGCTGGGATAATAGAGGTAATAGCCGTCGAACGGCTCACACCAATCCTCCAGGACGCGGAGAAGCCTCCCCTCCGCGACATGGCTGGTCACATGATCTTCAAGGAGGAAGGCAATCCCGTGGCCGGCGAGCGCGGCGGTCATGATGAGGTCGACATCGTTGAACACGAACTGACCCTCGACCTTGACCCTGAGTTCCTTGCCATCCCGCTCGAACTCCCACACGTACAGGGCCCGGGACCCAGGCAGGCGTAGGTTGATGCAGCTGTGGGCGGCAAGGTCATAGGGCGTCCCGGGTATTCCGCGCTCAGCGAAATAGGACGGCGCGCCAAACGCGGCCATGCGCAGCTTCGGGCTGATCGGGACCGCGATCATGTCCTGCTCGAGCCTTTCGCCAAGCCGGACGCCGGCATCGAACCGCTCGGCGACGATGTCGACGAGCCCGCCTTCGATACTCACCTCCACATTGATGTCGGGATTCTCGGTGGTCAGCCTATCGATGACCGGCCACAATACCGCGCGCGCGGCATGAGATCCCGCCGTGATGCGCACCGTGCCTGCCGGACGATCGCGAAGCTCGGTCAGGGCGGCGAGCTTGTCGTCGATATCGTCCAGCGCGGGGCGAAGCGTCTCGATCAGCCGCTCGCCTGCCTCGGTCGGCGCGACGCTGCGCGTCGTTCGGGTGAGCAGACGCAGCCCCAGGCTCGCCTCCAGGCGTCGCATAGAATGGCTGAGTGCCGACTGCGAGATGCCGAGCTTGGCGGCTGCCTTGGTGAAACTGCGGTCTTCCGCGACGGCCAGGAACATCGCCAGGCTGCCCAGTTCTTCACGCCGCATGTCTCGTCGCCCGTAAGTCAGGTTTCATGACACCGAGTCATAGACCCAAGCGATTTGCCCTGTCTAATCCGTAGAACCGGTTCGGGTTACATAGCTCCCATCGCGACAAGCAGCCGCCGCCGTCGAGCGCAGTACGGGTGCTATGCCGCTCCCATGGGCAATTGGTCCGTCGCTGACCGATTGAGGAGAAGACATGACCAGCACTCCCCCGAACGTGACGCTGAACAACGGCGTCGAGATGCCTATCCTGGGTTTTGGCGTCTTCCAGGTGCCCGATCCCGCCGAATGCGAGCGCAGCGTGCCCGATGCGATCGATGTTGGCTATCGGCTGCTCGATACCGCGACGTCCTACGGGAACGAGGAAGCGGTTGGCGCAGCGATCCGAAACCACGGCATCGACCGCCAAGCGTTGTTCGTCACGACCAAACTCTGGATCGAGGACGCGAGCTATGAGGGCGCCAAGGCGGCATTGGAACGCTCCCTCAATAAGCTGCAGCTCGATTATCTCGACCTCTGGCTGATCCACCAGCCCTATGGCGACGTCTATGGCGCCTGGCGCGCGATGGAGGAGATGCACAAGGCTGGACGCGTCCGGGCAATCGGCGTCAGCAACTTCTATCCCGACCGGCTGCTCGACTTCGTGCTTCACAACGAAATCACGCCCGCGGTGAACCAGATCGAGATCCATCCCTTTCACCAGCAGGCCGATGCGCAGGCGCTGCTCCGCGAATATGGGGTTCAGCCAGAGGCCTGGGGACCGTTCGCGGAAGGCAAGAACGGCCTTTTCAGCAACGAGGTTCTCCAGGCGATCGGCGATAAGCACGGCAAGAGCATCGCGCAGGTGGTGCTGCACTGGCTGATCCAGCGCGGCATCGTCGCGATCCCCAAATCGGTACGCAAGGAGCGCATGGCCGAGAACTTCGCGATCTTCGACTTCGCGTTCGATGCCGAGGACATCGCCCGCATCGGTGCGCTCGACCAGAAGGCGAGCAGCTTCTTCGACCACCGCGATCCCGCGATGGTGAAGTGGCTCGGCACGCGCAAGCTCTGAGTCCGCTTAGCTCCATCGCTCCGATCCTCGGGGCGTGACACGCACATCGCCACGAACCGCCCGCCAACTCGAAGGGAATTGCTCGTGAACTTCTGGAAAGGGTCTCTCGCTATCCTGCTTCTGGGGTGCGGCACCAACGCGCCGGCCGGTGCAAGCCCAGCCGCGAATGGCCCGGCCGAGCCGTTGGTCATCCAGCAGCAGGGCAGCTTTGCAGTCGGCGAGACGGTATCACAGGCGCCCGGGACCTTCGTGAACAACGCCCCGACCACCCAGGGCCAAAGCTTCCATGGCGATCACCTCTACGCCTTCTACCAGGTCCCGGTGCGGCGGCGTGCCTTGCCGATCGTCATGTTGCACGGCGCCTATGTATCGGGCCGAAGCTGGGAGACGACGCCCGACGGCCGGGAGGGTTTCCAGACGATCTTCCTGCGCCGACGCTTCCCCGTCTATCTGGTCGACCAACCTCGGCGCGGTCGCGCCGGCGCCAGTATGGTCGCAACGGCCATCGAGCCGACGCCTAACGATCAGCTCTTTTTCGATCAGTTCCGTTTCGGTGCTTGGCCGAACTACTTCGACGGCGTGCAGGCCGCGCGCGGCCCCGAAGCAATGGATCAGTTCTTCCGATCGCTGACGCCAAACACTGGCCCATATGATGCTCAGGTGATTGCGAGGGCCATGGCGGCACTCTTCGACAGGACAGGCCCAGCAATATTGTTCTCGCATTCGCAGGGCGGCGAGCCAGGCTGGCTAACGGCGATCAAGAGCGCGAACGTCAAGGCTGTCGTTGCAATCGAGCCGGGAAGCGGGTTCGTCTTCCCGAAATCGGAACTGCCGCCCGAAATGCCCAGTGTGGCCGGCACGCTCAAGCCGCAGGCCGTCTCAGCTGAAGATTTCGCGAAGCTCACGCGCATCCCGATCGTGATCTATTACGGGGACAATATCCCGACCTCGCCGACCGCTGAGCGCGGGCGTGACAACTGGCGCGTCCGTCTCGCGATGGCGAAGCTCTGGGTCGCGGCGATAAACCGGCACGGCGGCGATGCGCGGGTAGTACACCTCCCGGAGATCGGCATCCGCGGCAACACGCACTTCATGATGTCGGACCTGAACAATGTTCAGATCGCGGACCAGATCTCGCGATTCCTGGCCGAGAAGAAGCTGGATCGAGAGGACTGAGACCATGGCCAACCCAACAATCGATCAGAGCAGGCGCAGATTCCTTGAGGTGTCCGCGCTCGTCCTCGCCTCAGCCTCGACAGGAGTGCCCTTCATGCACGACGCATCCGCTGAACCCGCGGCCCAGCCACTCGACTACCGCGATAACCCCTTTTCCCTCGTCTATGCCGGCGCGCTGACCGGGAACGAACCCGGCAAGGTCAACATCCACCCCGTCAAATATGAGCATCTCGGACGGGAGATCGCCGCAAACGTCTACACGCCGGCGGGCTACGATCCGCGCCGTACCTATGCCGCGATCGTCGTCGCGCATCCGAATGGCGGCGTGAAGGAGCAGGTCGCGGGTCTCTATGCGCAGCGTCTGGCCGAGCAAGGCTATGTCACGATCACGATGGATGCCGCCTTCCAGGGCGCGAGCAGCGGCGCGCCGCGCAACACCGACAAGCCGCAATATCGCACCGAGGACATCCATGGCGCGGCCGATTTCATCACCCGCTACCCTGGCGTCGATGCCGAGCGGATCGGCCTGCTCGGGATCTGCGGCGGCGGCGGCTACTCGCTGGCGGCAGCCAAGGTCGACAAGCGCTTCAAGTCCGTCGCGACGATCAGCATGTTCAATTCTGGGCGCGTGCGCCGCAATGGCTTCCAGGACTCGCAACTGGCCACGATCCAGCAGCGACTGCGCCAGGCGTCGAACGCGCGCGCCCGGGAAGCGGCGGGCGGCAAGTCTCAATATATCGGCGGAGGTGCTCCACTGACCGATGCCCAGATCGCGGCACTTCCTTTCGAGATGTACCGCGAGGGTGCGGTCTATTACGAGCGGACCCATGGGCATCCCAATTCGGGCGCCTATCCGAATTCCGGCGGCACCTATACGGTTAGCAGCCTGATGGACCTTATGCGGTGGGATGCCACTGACCAGATCGAGCTCATCGACCAACCATTGCTGATGATCGCCGGCAGCAGGGCCGACAGCGCCTATATGACCGACGACGCCTTCGCAAAGGCAACCGGCACCGCCTCAAAGGAGCTGTTTCTGATCGAGGGTGCCACGCACATCGAGACATATTGGGTCCCGCGATATGTCGATGCCGCCATGGGCAAGCTCACGCCTTTCTTCGACACCAGTCTTGCAAGCGATGTGGACTCCCAGGGGCGCCAGGCATGAAGTTCAGCACCACAATCAGGCTCGCGACAGCGGGCGCGAGCCTTCTTCTGACCGGGACACTATCGGCGATGGCGCACGCGCAAACCAGCGGCGAGGCGGCCGACAAGCAGCCGTCTCGCGCCCAGCAGTTGATGGGTGACATTGCCCCCAAGCTGGCCGAGCTGACCGATAACGTTCTCCTCGGCGACGTGTGGGAGCGCCCCGGTCTCGCGAAACGGGATCGCAGCCTTATCACGGTTGCCGCGCTCATCGCGCTCAACCGCCCCGACCAGTTGCGCTCGCACATGCAGCTCGCGCGTCGGAACGGAGTCACGGAGACTGAAATGGTGGAGGCGATCACACAACTCGCCTTCTATGCGGGCTGGCCCAACGCAATCACCGCCGTCGGCATCGCGCGTGAAGTTTTCAACGCAGAATGAGGTGGGCGACATGCACATTCATCGCCCTCGGGCTGACCTCGCTCTCGGCATTGGCAATGGCCGGAACGAATGATCCGAACCAGGAAAGCGTCTCGGTCATCCGGGCGGGCTCTGGTCCTTCAAGCGAGGGATCGCCCGATAACTTCACCGGCAGGGTTCGGGTTCAGGGACGCTTCCAGCGGGAGTCTCCGGCGCGCGTTGGCGGAGCGACCGTCATGTTCGAACCGAGCGCACGGACTGCCTGGCACACCCACCCACTAGGGCAGACGCTGATCGTCCTCCAAGGACATGGTTTCGTACAGGAATGGCAGCATTCCGCGCGGGCTATCGGCCCCGGAGACGTGATCTGGATTCCGCCGGGGACAAAGCACTGGCACGGCGCCTCGGCGGCCGAGCCCATGACTCACGTTGCCATCGCCGAAACCAGGAGCAATCGCTCGGTCACTTGGATGGAAAAGGTCAGTGACACTCAATATGCCGACGCCGTGAGTCTGGGCAACGGAGCACCATGAGTTTCCAGCAACGGCGCCTTTGCAATTGACGGACGACCATCGCAATCGCTCGTCGGCACACGGCACCCCAGGTCCGGAAGTCTATGTTCCGACTATAGTCGCCAGTAAACCGCTTCCGGGGCCTTCAGATGTCAAAGTCCGCAATGACCGCCGCCTGCTGGTTGAAGGCCGCGGAAAGCCACCGATGATCCCGCAGATTGGGAATCCCACCAGCATCAAAGCCAGATGGGCGGAACCATGCCTGCAGACTATTGGGCGAGCTCAAGGGTCTGCCCCTCCTTTATCAGTTGCCCGCGAAGTTTCGCGTAATCGATGTCCTGCACCGGCAACCGGTCGTCGATCGCGATCGAGGCAGCGACCGATGCGGACTGGCCCAGGATCATGAAGACCGGCTCCATCCGGATCGATCCATAAGCGATATGCGACGCCGATAGTGCCACAGGTACGAGCAGATTCGTGACCTCGCTCCTGCGCGGGACGATCGCGTCATAGCTTATCGGATAGGCCCGGCCGGGGCTCACCTCGATATTGCCTTCGTTGCGGACGAAGCCGTGCATATCGACGATCCGCTGCACATTGTGCGAGTCCATGTTGTAGGAGCCCATCCCGATCGGTCGCGGCGTCGGGCGGGTACCTCGCAGGTGGGGCTCCGCCATCACGAAGTCGGACACCATGCGGCGCGCCTCGCGCACGTACATTTCCCGGGGCCAGTGGCCATTGCGCGCGAACTCGTCCTTGCAGAGGCCCCATTTCGACATCTCCGCACGCGTCTCCGCCGGTACTCCGGGATCATTCGCCATGAACCAGAGCAGCCCCTGCTGATAGACCCTGTGCTCGCGCGCGATCTCGCGTCGCTCGGCGTCACTGCCCTCGGGATAGCCATAGTTCATCCCGATATTGTCGAAGGAGAAGGCGCCGAAGTTGTTCGTGTCGGTCTTGCCATTCGGGATCCGGTCGAACTTGCGGAAGAAGTCGCGGTAACCCGCATCCATATAGCGCTTGAGGAGCGCATACTGGCCGGCGTCATAGCCCTGGGGCCTGGAAAAGGGCACCCGATTGGCCGGCACGTCGGTGAGGCACATCCGGTAGGTGTAAGCCTGGATCCTGGCGTCGGCTGTCCCGTCAGGCGCCGGGCTCTCAGCGCTGATCCGCGGCAGCAACCCGCTCGAGCGATCACCGGCAACCCGGTAGGGATCTATGTCGAGCGTGAACTGGTGGTTGGTCGTGTTCTTCAACTGCACGCCATTCAGCGTCTCGCCATAGGTCGCATTGGCTTCCCGGCCGACCGCGAACCGGACACCGGCACCTGCCATCAGGTCTCCTTCATAGGTGGCGTCGATGAAGACCTTGCCTTCGAACCTCTGCCCCGTCCTCGAACGGAAAGCGACGATGCGCCGGTTCGCGACCTGGACTCCCAGCCTGGAGCGATCGAGCGGCTGGTTGCGGACGATCGTCACTCCCGTCGCACGCGCCCAATCCTCGTAGATCCGCTCGCCGACCCTGGGTTCGAACTGCCACATCGCCTCTCCATCGACGAAATTCTCGGCGCGAACCGGCCTGGGCGCGTGCACCCACATCTTTGGGTCGTCATAATAGCGCTTCACCTTGCGATAGAATTCGAGTGACAGGCCGCCGATCGCGCGATGATTGCCGGTATCCGACCATCCCAGACCATTGGTGGACATGCCCCCGAGATAGTCTTCGCGACATACCAGCAGGACGGATCGCCCCAGGCGCCGCGCTTCGATGGCGGCGATCACACCTCCCGAAGTGCAGCCATAGATGACTATGTCAGCGCGATTTGGCGCAGCCATCGCATTCGGTACGCCCGTACCCAAGGTGACAGGGACGATACAGGCGACTGCCAAGGCGCGGCAGAGCGTGCGCTCGATCATGTTTTCCCTTTCGTCTCTGCTCAGAAGCTCGCGGCCAGGCCGAAGAAGATGCGGCGGTCCTCACGCGCGGAGAAGGTCAGCCGATCGGGCTCGCCCAGATATTGGGAGTCGATTTCCTTGGTAAGATTGATCCCCTCGAGCGTCAGACGCAGGTTGGGAGTAAGATTGACCTGCACCGACGCATCCAGCTGCCCGCGCCCGTTGACATAGTTGTTGCCGCCACTCGCCGCGCCGCCGACGCTGTTCAGATACTCGCTGCGATAGGTATAGGCCGCCCGCACCGAGAAGGTCTTGTCCTCGAAATAGCCGATCAGCGTGAAGCTGTCGCGGGAGAGCCCCGGAAGCGGCAGGCGCGCGCCGGTAATCGCGTCCCGGAGCGGTGTGCGGCTGTCGACATAGGTATAGTTGGCTTGGACACCGAGACCGTTGAAGGGCGCGGGCAGGAAGCGCAGGGCCTGTTGATAGGCGAGTTCGAACCCCTTGATGCTGCCATCTTCGCCATTCTGGGGCTGCGAGATATCGAACAGCCCGAAACGCTCCGAGAAGCCGGGCACGAACTCGCGGCTGACCGTGTTGACAGTGAAAGAATCGACCTTCTTGTAGAAAACCGCGCCGGTCAGCGAACTCGCCTGCGCAAAGTACCATTCCAGCGTCGCATCGGCCTGCATGGCCTCGAACGGCCGCAGGCCCGGATTGCCGCGTGATCCGGTCATCGAGACGGTATTGGGAACGAAGCTGGCGCTGACCTGATTGAGGCTGGGTCGCGATACCACCTTGGCGGCGGCTAGCCTCAGGGTAAGATCCTTGTTGAAGTTGACCGCCAGATTGGCGCTCGGCAGCCAGTAGCCGAAATCCGATTTGATGACGTTAGTCTGGGTCGCCGACAGATAGCCCAGCGTGGAGCGTGCAGTCTCGATGTATCGGACGCCGGCGTTGCCGGTATAGTCGATAGCGCCCAGCGCACCCTCGAAATTCGCCTTCACATAGGCGCCGAGCGTCTCCTGCGTCACATCCTTGATCGAGGTCGGCCCCACCGTGATGCTGGTGTCATAGGGATTGGGGGCCGCCAGCCCCAGCCCTTCACGGGCGGCCTGCTTGTCGAGCTCGCCACCAAGCAGATCGCGCGGGAAGTTTCCGGCGACGCCCGGAAAGAACGCGCCATAGTCTTTGCCATAGCTCAGGCCCGGAAGCTCATCGACAGTCAGGATGCCGTCGCCGTTGCGATCCCCCCTGCTCAACAGGCTCGCGGCCACGGGCAGGTTTTGCGGGTCGGCCGCGAGCAGTTCGACGCGCTCGTAGCGCATGCCCGTCTCGACCGAGGCAAGGATGCCCCACTCCGTCTTGTACTTCCAGTCGAGACGCGCGTCATAGCCCCTGTTGTCGGTGACGGCGTCATAGTCGAAGATCGACAGCAGCTGATACTGCGCGGGATCGTTCGGGTTGAAGTTGGCCGATATCGACAGGTCCGGCACGGCATTGCCGCCGCGAAAGTCATAGCTGGCATTCGCCACGTTCCCGGCGCGCGGAACCACAACATAGGCGAAGGACGCGCCCGGACCACCATCGCTGCCCTTGCCGCGGCTGTAGGACATGTCGAGGGTGACGCGTGCCCGATCATTTTCCCATTTCACCGATCCGCCGAGTAGCGTCGATTTCAGGTCGGTCGGTTCGTCATAGATCAGCGGGCGGACGGTCACGCCGGTGAAGGTGCCCGCAACCACGGTGCCCTTTTCGTTCACCGTGGCGGCCGTGTCATTATTGTTGAACAGCACCTGGTAGTTGACGCTGTTCCGCCGACGCTTGAGGTGATTGTAGGTGGCGTCGAGGATGACTTCCAGTTCGTCCGTCGGCCGCCACTGCGCGGTGCCATTGAGCGTCAGCCTTTTCTCGGTGCGGTCGAATACGCGCGCCATGAAACGGTTCGGCCGAAAGAGCCCGGGATCGTCGATGCCGTCGCCATTGCCGTCGATGGCGCCGGTCTGGGTCCAGCCGCCACTGTCGAAGGTGTAACCCAGTGTCTTGGTGTCTGAATAAGCGACGCTGGCAAGCAGGCCGAACCGGTCACCGAGCCTGGTGGAGACCAGAGCCGACCCGCGATAGCCGACATGGTCGGCCTGGTCGGCATAGGCGCCCTGAAGTCTTCCCGCGACGACAAGATCGGCTAGTTCCAGTGGCCGCTTGGTCCGCAGGTTGACTGTCGCGCCGAGGGCGCCCTCCGGCATATCCGCGGTCGGCGATTTCACGACGACGATCGAGGAGAGGATTTCGGGGCTGATCGTCTCCAGCGCCGCGTTGCCGCCATTGCCCGGACCGATGAAATTGCGGCCGTTGATTTCCAGCCGGTTCTGCGAAATGCCGCGGATCGTGAAGGTGGAGCCATCGCCTTCGCGCCGGCTGATCTGCACGCCAGTGACGCGGCTCAGCGATTCTGCGACATTCTGGTCGGGTAGCTTGCCGATGTCCTGCGCGGTGATAACGTCGACGATGCTGTCGGCACGGCGCTTCACATTGATCGACTGCTGCAGCGACCCACGAATTCCGGTTACAACGATTGCCTGTTCGGGTGCATCCGGCGATGCCTCGACCTGGGAGCTCTCCCCGGAAGGCGAACTAGCGCCTGCGGCCTGTCCGTTTCCCACGCGCACGATTGCGATCGCGCCAGCCTCGCCATTCCGGCTGCCGAACCCCGTGCCGCGCAGCAACGCAGCCAGAGCATCTTCGGAAGAGGCAGCACCTCGAAATCCGGCGCTGTTCAAGCCGGCGACGTCCTCGACACGGTAGATCACCGGCCTGCCCGATTGTCGTGCGAATGCGTCCAGAGCAGCCTTCAGGGTGCCTGGCCGGATGTCGAAGTTTCGCTGTTGCGCCTGAGCCGGCGCCGCAATCGCGAACATGCAGGTGCTGGCGGCAAGCGCCGCAGCGAGGCTGGTGGACCTCATCCTCTTCCCCTTTTGTGCGGGTGCTCCATAGCCGCCCGTCTCCAGGGATTAGGACAATCAACGATCGGCCGGCTGTAATGCAGTTTTCTGAATTTTGATTTCCACGTCCGTTTCCGCGATTTCGAGCCCATAGGCATCGCGGAGCAACCGTGCGAACGCGCGCGGCTCCGACGCCGGGAAAGTGCCGCCGATACGGATGTTCGCGGCGGCCGGATCGGCGATGACGATCTTCTTGCGATTATAGCGGTTGAACTCGAGGGCAATGTCGCCAAGCCGTTCGTGATCGAAGCCCAGCATGCCTTCGCGCCAGGCCAGAGCCTGATCCAGGCGTTCCGGTGATGCTGCAGTCACCAGCGTTGCCGCACCATCGCTGAGCGCAACGCCGCCGGCGGTAACTATCGCCGAGCGAGCCGCGCTGGCATGTTCCGCAGTATCGACGCGCACACGCCCCTCGCGCACCCAGACCACCACCTTGCCACCAACCCGCCGGACTGAAAATTTGGTACCCAGCACGGTGATTTCACGGGACCCGGCGTGCACCACGAACGGCAGCCCATCACGGTGCGCCACTTCGAAAAATGCCTCGCCCTTATCCAGCCACACCGCACGGCCGCCGCCGCCCACCGCGGTCCTGACCCGGGTATCGGTATTCAGTTCGACGCGGCTGCCATCGGCGAGCCCGACCAGTCGGTGGCCGCCCACATCCGTCGTGAAGGTAGCGGCAGCTACGCTGCCGGTTTCGGCGTTTCTCCGATGTCCGTCATGAACGACCACGCCTATGATCGCGACCAGCGAGGCAGCGAGGCCAATCAAGCCGCTCAAGACCCGGGGCTTTATCCGAAAAGCGTGTCCACGCTTAGCCGCCACCGCAGGACTGCCATCTCGAAGTGCAGCAATGCGATCGGCCTGTCTCCAGCTGTGCTCGAGGCGCCAATAGGCCGCCTTGTTCAGGTCGGATTCCTCGAGCCACGCATCTAGTGCCGCCTGGTCTGTATCGGACCAACCCTGCTGCTCGCGCGCGAGAATCCAGCGGGCGGCGCGGTCTCTGGCTGAACCGGCGTCGCTCACGACTCGCCCCTCTTCGCCCGTTGCGCCGGATATCTGCGCCTGACGATCTTGCCCGCGCCCCCAAGCATGTGGTCGGCCAGCGCTTTCATCCCCATCGCAAGCTGGTGATTGACCGCATCCTTTCCGATCCCGAGCCGTTGCGACGTTTCAGCGACGTCGAGCCCTTCGACCTTGCGCAGCAGCACGATCTCCCTGACGCGCGGCGACAGTTTCTCAATGCCTGCCTGCACTCTGCGCAGTGCGTCACGCGCATGCAACTGACGCTCTGCTTCGAATATGTCGATCTCCGGCGCAATGGTCTCGAGGTCTGCCACAAGCTCGAACGAAACGATGCGGGCGCGCTTTGCACGGTTGATCAGGTGATTGCGCGCGACGGTGAACAGAAACCCCGCCGTATTGTGTGGAATAGCATTCCGGGCGCCGGTGATTGCAAGCTCGTAGACGTCATGCATCAGATCGGTCGCATCGTCCGTGCTAGGCCAGTTTCTTTTTATGAAGCGCAGCAGCGCCCCTTCAAGGGGAAGCACCTCCTCACAGAACCAGGTTCGGACCGCCTTATCCCTGTCCAATTGCTCAATCCGATCGTTGCCACGGATCGCGGCAGCTCTGCTGACCTCAGACAATCCTGGCGAGCGGAACTGTAACTCAAAAAACGTATGCCGATGACATTCGGGCAAATCGGACACGCGGACATGCTGCAGGCCGCCGCAGATGAAGTGCGGCAGGAACGTCATGAATTCCGACCGCACCGTCTCTTACGATTTAACCATCACTCAAGGGCGCCTCGACGGCCTCCGGGCGATCCGCGAAGAGGTCAGCAATTTCGATGGCAATACAGGGACGCAATGCGGCCTCGACAACAGCGTTTACGCGGCGCTCCTGCCGCTTTGCAGCGATACTCCTGCGAACGCCAGGCGTGAACAGGGTGATGAGAACGGCATCGTTGCAGAACCGCAATTCCTTGGCACAGATTGCCGCCGCAGTCGCCGCAGCGGCGGCAATCGATCCAATGGCAATCAGAATCCGTACCGGATACCGACGCGCCCGCCGCCTCCGCGACGGCCAGACCCAAAAGCTCCTTCCGCCTGGATAAATCCGCTGAGCGGCCCAGCGCCGCGAATGCTGGCTCCGATCGACGTCCGAAGCTGATCAGGCAGTGCTGGTCCGGTGATCGCGTCGCTGGCAGCGCTACTGAACAGCGTCGCGGCACTCTTACCAGCAAACTCGTGCACATAGTGCACACCGCCATAGAAGGTCGCCGACGTCGAGCCGAGATGGGCCGCGCCACCCAGCCGCACGCCAAAGGTGCCGCGCACGCTGTTCAGACTGTCGAGCGACACCGTCTGGCCTAGTGCGGTGATGTCGTCGAGGCTGGTGTGCGACCAGGACAGCCGGGCCGAGGGCTCGACAAAGAAGACCCCCTTACCGAAGCGGGCACCCACCTCCGCCTGGGCGCCGACGCTACGTCCGGAGACGTCGTCGCTATAGCCCAGCGACCGATCGACGACTTTGAGCGAATGGAAGGCCACGCTCACCGATCCATTGGCGAAGAACCGGCCGCTCGACAGACGCCCATAGCCGCCAAGGTCGAAGCTGTCGGCAGTGGCATGGGCCGCGCTGCCCGAGAAATTGACCTTCGAGTTGATATAGCCGCCGGCAATGCCGAAGCCCGGCCGCCCGGCATTGCCGCCGCCAAAGTCGTAGCCGATCCGGGCTTCCACCTCGTCCTGCCGGTATCCGACTGCTGTATCGCTGCCGTTGATAGAGCGGGTCTGGCGGATACGCTCGGAGCCGCCGCCGAAAATGCCCCAGAGCGCGCCGGGCTGGGCCGTGCCCCCATCCCGGACGCCGGCGAGATGCGTCGCGACGGTGTCGGTGCCACGGTTCCATGCATTGGCCAGCGCCTCGTTCAGCCTGGCCAGGCGGTAGACCGGCGTGCCCGCTGCATTGCGCAACAGGAACTTCCCGCTCGCGGCGTCGAAGCCGAGATCGTAATGGACCAGGCCAATGTCGCTGACTGCCAGGGTGAAGGCATTGGCCGAGGAACCCGCGCCGGCCTGGATCAGCGCGATGGGTGCCTGACCGGTCAGGACGGCGTTGGCATTGCCAACATCTGCGAGGAGCACGGCGGTGGAGCCGGTCGCAGCGCCTCCGATGACGAGCCGATCGGCCGTGCCGTTGCCGACATCGAGTGCAACGCGGGCACCGTTCGAGCCGACATAGTCCTTCGGGAGGGTGAACGTGTCCCCGGCATGGCCGTTCGACAGATCGATCGTGCCGCCGGCATTCTCGAACCGCTCGAGCCCGAGCAAGGTCACGCTTGCGGCAGGCGCACCCGCTGCGCCGATGCGGACGGTGCCCTGATTGACGAAGCGGTCATTGCCGGTACCGAAATCACTGTCCGCGGTAGCGAGGAACAGGCCGGTATTGGTCAGCAGATCATCGCCGTCGCCGAGCAGCAGGCGACCCTTGATCGTGCCACTGTTGGCGATCGTCGCGGTGCCCGCGTCGACGCGCAGCGCATAGCCGTTGCCGCCTTCGAGCAGCCCGGCATTGGTCAGCGTGAAGCGGTGCATCGGATCTGCGGCCGCCCGCAGGCCCTGCTCCTCGCCGTCGCCCGGCTCGGCGGGCGGCACATAGGTCTGCGCGCTGACGACGACGCCGTTGACGCCCGAAACGCTACCGCCGGCGGCGATCGTCAGGGATATGTTGTTGCCGGTGGCAGTGATCGCGTCCCCCTGCGACCTGGTCGCGCCACGGACGGTGATCCCGACATCGCCGCTAGCCATCGCGTCGATCGCGGTGCCGGTCGTGCTGACCGCGCCACTGGAGACTGTCAGGTTCCCGCCGATCGCGCTCGCGGCGATGCCAATGCTGCCGGCGCCGGTGAGCGTGATGCGGTCGACCTGGATCGAGGTGTCACCGTCATAGCTGGTGACCACGGCACCGATATTGCCGTCACCCGAGCCGGTGATCGTGCCGGCCTTCAGCACCGCGTCTCCGCCGGCGGCGAGGATATCGACTGCCCGTGAGTCTGCTCCCGCGACGATGACGGTCTGGACGGTGACCGATGAATTCAGACCGCCCGCGCGGATCGCATCGGTAGCGTCGCCGCGCGTCTCTACGCTGCCCGCCTCGACACTGACATTCGCATAGGGCGAAAGGGCGAAGATGCCGGTGGCACCGACGCCGGTGGTCTTGAGGCTGTCGATGATGACGCGGACATCGTCATAGACGCTGGCAGCATAGACGCCGCGGGCATCGGTGCCTGTGGTGGTGATGGTGCCGGCATCGATAGTGATCGCGCCCGCGCCCACCGCATAGACGGCATCCGAGCGGTTGCCCGTCGTGGCGATCGATTCCGCCTTGATCGAGATGCTGCGATCGACGTCGGAATAGATGTCCATCGGGATCGAGCGGGCGATGATCCCCTCGGAATCGTCGCCGGTGGTCTTCACCGTACCGGCTTCGATCGTGGTCCAGCCGTCCATGGCGGCGGTGACGATGGCCGGCGCGTGAATCCCGGCGGTGCTGACCGCGTCGGCCTTTATCGCGATGTTGCCGAAATTGGCCTGGGCGTCGATGCCCGCGCCACCGCGCCCGGACGTCTCGACGCTGCCTGCATCGATGAAGATCGTGCCGCTATAGGTGCTGGCGAGGATCCCCTCCGCCCAGGTTGAGTGCCGGCCGCCGCCGAGATCGCCCGAGGTGATGACCTTGTCGACATTGACCCGGACGTCACCGAGCGAGCCGCTCGCCGAGATGCCGCGCGCACCGCCGCCGGTGGTGATCACCGTGGTGGCATTGATGACCACCGCGTCCCCGCCGTTGAGCGCGATGCCCGATGCCGCAATCCCCTCGCTGTGTTCGCCCGCCGTGGTGATCGTGCCAGTTACGTCGATGCTCGCCATCCCGCCGCCCGAAAGCGCCAGGGCACCGACCGCATAGTCGCCGCGCGTCTCCACCGATCCCACCGTGATATGGGCGGTCTCGCCCTCGGCGAAGCTGTAGGCGCCGATGCCGGTACCCTTACCGCCGAGGGTGGATACGGTTCCCGCCTGGACGTCCACCGAGCCGGCCACGCTGTATGCGACGATGCCCTGGCTGCCATAGCCGCTCACCTGCACCGAATGGGCATCGACCGAGACGTCGCCGATCGACAGTGCCCCGATGCCGATTGAATAGTCGCGGCGCGTCTTCACGTCGCCGGTCTTCACCGTGACCGAGCCCTCGCTGTAGTTGATCGCGTACACGCCGTGCGAATTCTCGCCGCTGGTCGCGACGTTGCCGGTGGTGACCGTGATGTCGCCGCCGAAGCTCACCGCGTGCACGCCCTGCGACCCCGTGCCCAGCGTCGTCACGTTGCCGGTCTGCACCGAGACATCGCCATTGCCGCCGGCATAGATGCCGAACGAGGCCGGGCCGCGGGTATCGACGGACCCGACATCGACGTGGACCGCGCCGCTTTCGGAATAGTTGAGCGCGACGATGCCGTCCGAAAAGGCGCCCGACGTCGAGACCGAGCCTGCGCTGACGCTGATCGTCGGCGTGACCTCGTCGTCGCTGTAAACCAGGTTGCTGCGCGCGAAGATGCCGGTGGCATAGTCGCCATTGGTGCGCACACCGCCCGAGATAGCGATATCGACCGCGGTGCCGATCGCGGTCACCGCCGTCGCATCGGCCTCCGTGCCGTAGCCGCCGCCCGAAGTGCCGACCGATTCCGCATGCACGGTGGTAGTGCCCGACGCATAGGCGACGATGCCACGTGCCGAGCCGCCCCAGGCATAGGCCGCGCCGGTCTCGATCGTGGTGTTGCCGTGACTGGTCGCCGCATAGATCGCATCGGCGCCGAGACCGTAAGTGGAGACCACTCCGGTGTGGATCGCGATGTCGCCATCGGGCGTGTTCGCCCGGACGCCGAACGCCGCCTCGCCCGAGGTGCTGACCTGGTCGGCGGTGATGCTGATGCTGCCACCATTACCGGCATCGGCAATGATACCCTCGGCGCGATAGCCGCTGGTGGTGACCGTGCCGGCTTCCACGGTCACGTCGCCCGCGGCCGTGACCGCACGCACGCCGGTGCTGCGCCAGCCCGCGGTCTGCACGGTCGAGCCCGCGGCGGACACCGTGATCGCACCGCCGCCGGTGGATACGCTGATGCCGGCGGTCTCGTCATCCACGGTCGAGATCACGGTCTCCGGCGGCACGACGACAGTGAGATCCTGGGGCGGCAGCGCAGTGAGATCGTAGCGGACGCCGGTCGGATGCGCGTCGTCGGCGGGCGCACACTGAACGGTACCAGCGACCACCGGGCCGCATTGCTGGTCCGCCTGGGCAAGCGCCGGGCTGCTGGCGAGCAGCGCGGCGAGGGCGCCGGCGCTGGCTCCCCAGAGAATGCGCTTCGACGGAGAGGATTTCGGCATGCGAGCCTGCGGAGCGGCGGCACGAACCATAAGGGGCATCGGGATCTCCAGCATGGACGCCGGGGCGTCAGGTTACGATCCTGTGACGCCGTGTCGCCGAACGAGCCTTGCGCCCGGCAACCTTCGAAAAGCCAAAAATTACGGAATGCAAAAAAATGTCGCGCAAGGGCGATTTGGCGCAAGGTTACAGCGCCGTGACGGCGTCTTTCAAAATAGTGACAATCGCGCGGGTGCGACGTGCCCGCAGGCTTGGGGACGCGACAAATGACCAAGGCGGCGCAAGAAGCGGCAGGGAATATGGCACCGGCGAGCACGGGAGCCGCGAGCGCGCCGGACGCGGCACCCCCCGCGCCTGCGCCGGGAACATCGCAGATCAGCGTATCGCGCGGGCTCGGCGCCTGGCTGGCGACGCACCGCACCAGCCTGGCCTTCTCGTCCTATCAGACCGGGCAGCTGTTCCTGGTCGGGCGACAGCCGAACGGCACCGTCTCGTTCAACCAGCAGAATTTCAGCCGCGCGATGGGCCTGTCCTGGTCGAACGGCCGACTCTATCTCGGATCGCTCTGCCAGGTATGGCGGCTGGAGAACATGCTGCGCCCCGGCGAGCGCGGCAACGAGACCTTCGACATGGTGCTGGTGCCGCGCAATGCCCAGACGACGGGCGACATCGACATCCACGAGCTCGGCGTGGACAGCGATGGGCGCGTTATCTTCGTGAACACCAAATATAGCTGCCTGTGTACCCCGGACCTGACCCACAGTTTCAAGCCGATCTGGAAACCGCCCTTCATCTCGAAGCTGGCGCCGGAGGACCGCTGCCACCTGAATGGCATGGCGATGGCGGATGGCCGCCCCGCCTATGCGACCGCGGTCAGCCGATCGGACGTGCTGACCGGCTGGCGAGAGCGTCGGCACGAAGGCGGCGTGATCGTCGAAGTCCAGACCGGCCGGATCGTCACCGACCAGCTTTCGATGCCGCATTCCCCCCGAGTGGTGGACGGCCGGCTCTATGCGCTGGACAGCGGCCGCGGCCAGATCATCGAAGTCGATCCGCGGACCGGCGAAAAACGCGACATCGCCTTCTGCCCGGGCTTCCTGCGCGGGATGACGATCCATGACGGCCATGCGATCGTGACCGTTTCCAAACCTCGCGACGGGACGTTCAAGCACCTCTCGCTCGACGGCGAACTCAAGGCGCGCGACGCGGAAGCATGGTGCGGGCTGCTGATCGTCGACCTGGCCACCGGCAATCTGGTCGAGTGGATTCGTCTGGAGGGCCATATCACCGAGCTGTTCGACGTGACGGCGATGCCGGGCGTCGCCTGCCCGATGGCGGTGGGCCCCGACACCCCCGAAATGCGCGGCACGATCAGCTTCGACGCCACGCTGCTGGACAGCGCCCCGCTCTCGCAAGCCGCGTGAGCGGCGGGGCTGGGCCGGGCCGGGCACATTTCGGCAATGTGCTTGACGTTGCCCGGCGGAAAGGCTCTGCTGCACCGCAGCATTGCGAAAGCAGGGTGCCGCTGCGGGTCAATGGCGGGCGAAGGGTGCAGGGGGAAAGTCAGAACACACTGGTCGCGACATTCATGCAGCACCGGGATGCGCTCGCCCGCTTCCTGGCGATACGCTGCGGCACCGACAGCGCCGAGGATCTCACCCAGGAGCTCTGGATCAAGGTCCAGCAGGTCCGTACCGAAGTCGATGTTCCCCTCGCCTATCTCTACCAGATGGCGCACCGGCTAGTCCTCGATACCCGCAGAGGCGCTTCGCGCGGGCGGGACCGCGAGCAGGACTGGAGCTTCACCCAGGGCATCACCGAAGCGGTGGAGGCACCGATGGCCGAGCGTGCCCTGCTCGCGCGCGAGCATCTGCATCAGGTCGAGCGGACGCTCGCCGAAGTCGGCACCCGGGCGATGCGCATCTTCACCCGCTACCGGGTCGACGGGATCGAGCAGCGGCGGATCGCCGAGGAGATGGGGATCAGCATCAGCACGGTGGAGAAGGATCTGCGCCGGAGCTATGCGGCGCTCGCCCGCTTGAGGGACGACAGCGATGCGGTTTAGAGCGGCCCATGGCGTCATCGGCGCGAGGAGATGCCGAGGATGAGCAAGCAACTGTCCGACGCCGAGGAACAGGCGGTCGCCTGGGCAATCCGAGCCGACGCGCCCGGTTTCGTCGAATGGGAAGCGCTGGAGCAATGGCTGGCCGCGGATCCGCACCACGCCGTGCTGTTCGATCGCGCCGCCAGCAGCGCGCACGACGCCGCCTTCGCCATCGCCGCGGTGCCGGCACGCGACCGCTTCACGCTGATCAAGGGCGACCTTGCCGACCCCGTCGAGGAAGCGCGCCGCCCCGCGCACCGCGGCTGGGCAATGGCCGCGCTCGCCGCCGGCGTGGCAGCGCTGGCCTTCGGCACCTCCTGGTTCCTGCAGCAACCGAGCCCTACGCCTGAGCAGATCGTCGGCACCAAAACGGGCGAGGTTCGGATGCTCGCGCTCGGCGACGCGAGCAGCGTGACCTTGCGCAGCGACAGCGAGGTCCGCTTCCTGCCCGCCAATCCGCGCGCGGTGCGCCTGACCCGCGGTCAGGCGAGCTTCCAGGTTCGCCATGACGCCGCCCATCCCTTCACGGTTACCGCCGGCGCTGTCGAAGTCACCGATCTTGGCACGCGGTTCGACATCGATCGGGGGACGGATGCCACCACCGTCGCCGTCACCGAGGGATCGGTGGCGATCCGCGCGGCCGGCAAGCAAGTCGAGCTCCGGGCCGGGCAGCGAAGCGTCATCCCGAACGGCGCGGCACCGGGCAACCCGACCGGCCTGGTGGCCGGGCAAGGCTCCGAACGGCAGGGCGGCGCGTTGAGCTATGACGACGTCACCTTCGCCCGCGTCATCGCCGATGTGAGCCGGCGGACGGGCATTCGCATCCGGCTGGCACCGGACCTGGCAGGCCGGCACTTCGCGGGGTCGATCAACCTGGACGGTTCGCCCGAGGCCGTGATCTCGCGGCTCGAGGCCGTACTCGGCGTTTCCGCCCGCCGCGATGGCGATGGCTGGACCTTCGCACCGGCAGCGGACGGGAATCCGAACTAGCCTCGTGACCGCACTCCTGCTTGGCCCTCCCTGCCGATATGCGTGCGCGCTGCTTCTGCCGGCGCTGTCGCTGACCGTCGGGGCTGCGCCTGCCGGGGCGCAGGAAGCCCGAACCGTCCATCTCGACCTGCCCGCCGGCCCGGTCTCCACTGCCCTGCGCGCGATCGCCCTGCAGGCCGGCGCGAGCTTCGGCACCGACGATCCCGCGCTGCTCCGCCGGCGGGCGCGACGGCTGCGCTTCGATGGCGGGATCGACAAGGCGATCGAGACGGCCCTGGCCGGGACCGGGCTGGTCGCGAGACGGGTGGCTCCCGGAAGCTGGCGCGTCGCGGCGGCGCCTCCTCGCTCACGGCCGCGCCCGTTCAAGCCACCGCCACCCCAAGTTGCGCCCAACATCGTGGTGACCGGCAGCAAGATGGATGTTTCCCTCGCCCATTATCCGGCGAGCGTGGCGGTGATCGACGGGAGCGACATCGCCCATGTCACCGGCGAACATGGTACGCTGGCCATCGCTGAACTGCATCCGACACTGCTCTCGACCCGCCTGGGGCCGGGCCGCAACAAGCTGTTCCTGCGCGGCATCTCCGACAGCAGCTTCTCGGGCGCCAGCCCGTCGCTGGTAGGCCAGTATCTGGGGGACCAGAGGCTCGCCTATGCCTCGCCCGACCCCGACCTGCGCCTATACGATATCGAGCGGGTCGAGGTGCTCGAGGGGCCGCAGGGCTCGCTCTATGGCGCGGGGTCGCTCGGCGGGGTGTTGCGGATCGTGCCGAACGCGCCCGACCCGCGGCAAGTCTCGGGTGAGGCATGGGCCGGCGCCAGCGCTACCGCGCATGGCGCCGGAAGCATGGACGCCGGGCTGGTCGCCAACCTGCCGCTCGGCGAACGCGCCGCCGTGCGGGTGCTCGGCTATCACGAGAAGATGGGCGGCTATATCGACGATGTCGGACGAGGGAAGAAGGACATCAACGGCACCCAGGTCACCGGCGGGCGGATCACGGCGCACACGGCGGTCGGCGCGCGCTGGTCGCTGGACCTGACCGCGATCGGCCAGAACGTACGCAACGCCGATGCGCAATATGAGGAGCGCACGCTCGGTCGCCTCGTCCGCGCCTCCGCCTTTGCCCAGCCCTCGCATCATTTCTACCGTGCCCTGGCCGTATCGGTCGCCGGCCCGCTGGCTGGCGGGCGCCTGCAATCGAGCTGGGGGCTGGTCGATCAGCGGCTGTCGCAGGTGTTCGATGCCACCCAGCCCGACGAGGAGCCGATCGCCTATCGCCAGCGCGATCACATCTCGCTTCTTTCCAGCGAGACGCGACTGACCCGCAGCTTCGGCAAGCGCTGGGACGCATTGATCGGCTTTGCCGCGCTGCGCTCGATCGCAATCCAGGCGCGTAGCACCGGGGCACCGTTGCAGCCCGTCAGCCTTGGGACATTGGACAGCCGGGTACGCGAAGCCACGGTCTTCGGCGAGGCGCGCTGGCATCCGGACGACCGGCTGACAGTGAGCGCCGGCGGCAGGGTTTCCTTCATCGAGATGCGCGGCGCCGCGACCGGGGTTCTCGCCAAGCCCGCCCCGGGCACCACGCCCGCCCCGCCACTGCGTCGCCAGCGGCTCTCGACCCCCAGCCTCGCCCTTGCCTGGACGCCGGTGCCACGGGCTACGCTTTATCTGCGCTATGCAGGCGGCTATCGGCCCGGCGGGCTGACGGTGAGCGGCGCGATCGAGCGGTTTACACCGGACACCGCGCGCACCGCCGAGATCGGGTTTCGGATGCAGGCGTGGGAAAGCACCGGTCTGCAGATCGAGGGAGCGCTGGCGCGCACTGACTGGCGCAATGTCCAGGCCGATACCGTCGATGGGCTCGGGCTCCCGCACACGGCTAATGTCGGTGACGGGATCGTTCGCACCGCCACCTTCCAGTTCCGTCTTTCGCCAGCACGCGGCGTGACCGTGGCGGCGGGCGGCTTCGTCGCCGACAGCAAATTAGTCGGCTGGGTACCCTATCTGGAGCAGACGGTGCGCTCTCCGCTTCCAAATGTCGCGCGACACGGCGCCGTGCTGTCCCTCGGCTACGAAGTGCGGATCGCTTCCGGGAGCAACTTTCGCGCAAATCTCCGAGCCCATTCGCTCGGGCGTTCGATCCTGGGCTTCGGGCCAGAGCTCGCGATCGAGCAGGGCGACTATGCTTATTTCTCCGGCAATCTCAGCCTCGACATCGGCAGGACCACCCTCTCGCTGGAGGCGTTCAACCTGTTTGACACGCGCGGCAATATCTTTGCCCTGGGCACGCCATTCACCCTGGGGACTACTATGCAGGGCACCCCCCTGCGTCCCCGAACAGTCAGATTGAGCCTCCTGCGGCGTTCCTTCTGATAGCATGCATCAGGTGAGGAAACGACGTGGCGGGCATTGGCACGAAGCTTCCAGCGCTTCTTCTCGACCATCGGGTCGATACCGTCGACGATCATCCTGCGCGCGGAGTCGCGCTTGGCGCGGGCATCGGCCAGGCTGACCTCAGGCCATACACCGAGGGCGAGGACCTTCTGCTTGCCGAGAAAACGATAGCGGAAGCGCCAGTATTTGGCGCCGTTCTGCATCACCAGGAGGAAGAGAGAGCGCCCGTCGCCGATCTTGCACTGCTTCGCTTTGGGCTGGGCGTTTCTGATGACCACCAAAATTGGTGGTCTGTCGGCAAACCCGTCCAAATCCCGTCGGAAAGATACTTGAAGAAGCGTCTTCCCAGCCACTTACGCGACGATCACGGACGTCACTGGATGGGGAAAATGGTACAGAAGAGAACTAAACAAACCTCGATATCAAATTGAAACTTCTTTTCTAAAAAGAAGTGCAACATATTTCATACCCACAAATATATCCAACAAGGATGACGCAGGTATGGATCGAGTTCCCTTCAACTGAATTCCAATTATCTTTCCGACCCTTCGCTCTATACTACTGCTATGCCAACTTGTCCACATGAATTCGAGCGGATGCGTTGGCGCACCCCTTAGTGAAACTTACCATTTCGGCTGGCGGAGACGTCACGTTCCGAACGGGAAAAGGTGCGACGTAAAGCGGCCGATGGCGTCACGCCGCTCGCTGGCGTTTCCAGTCGCTTCGATACAAGCCCATCCGCGCGACTGGCCTCGATCGCCTCGACCCGAGCGCGAAAGCGCCGCCACCGTCTCTGGCAGCGACGCTCCGACATGAAGAGAGCCCCGAGTTGCTCTCCCCCTTCGGCCGTCCAGGCCAGGGATCGACGGTTTCCGTTCATTTATTCAGATAGGCGCGTACCGCGTCGGCGCTGTTGCCGACCGCCGAGACCGCCTCGCGCAGGCGCTCTTCCGGGACGCCGAGGCTATCGGTCCAATCGCGGATTTCGTAGTCCTCGGACAGGCTGATGCGGTCGCGGTCCGGGGAGCCCGTGTCAGTCTTGTTGTCGGCCATTACCTCTCTCCTTCGAGCGCTTAACGCGTTCGATTCACGAGAGTTTCCCAAAGCCGACGGCACCTTGGGCAGCGAAGGATGCTGCCCCGAAAAGCGAAGGGCCGCCCTCGCGGACGGCCCTTCCATTGTCGTGCCGTAGCGCGACGGCTTAGCCGAGCCGGGCTCCCATGGTGGCAGCCATGCTCGAGAATTCCGCCGCATGCGGCGCGTGACAATGAGACATTCGACCACCTCCTTTCCGTTGTTGACGATGATCGCGATGTGGGAACCACTCGCCCGAAATTCAATCGCAAGCCGCTGTAAGGTCGAAGGAAATTTGCGGGCGCGATCCTGAGTCCTCGAGGGAACGCGACCCGGAGGCGGTTAGTTTGGATGGCAGGAGACTAGCCATGACCGATCACGATCCGAGCGAGCCTAAGCCAAGCGATTTCCGCGAGACTGCGGAGCGGAGTCAGGCCGCCAATATCGCCGACGAGAGCGCAGACTATGCCCTGGCTGCCGTCAATCCGGACAGTGGCGGCGCGCCGGATGCCAAGCCCGGCGTCGCCGAGCCCAAGGACGATACGGAGGCACCACCGCGCGACGACAGGCCGGACACGAGCGACAGTATCGAGCCGTTCCATATTCCCGGCTCGGCCGAGGATATCGAGGTTGCCGGCGAGACCGGACCCGGGCCGAGCGGCTGAGCGCCACGACACGAAGAGCTGAAATCGATAGCCGCGTCTCGCGGCATGGAAGGACAGATCAGATGGCTGGCGGCAACGAACTCGAACCCAATGACTCGCGCAACGTCACGGGCACGGCGCACACGCCCGATGGGCGCTGGAGCGGCGACGAGCAGGAAGGCCCGGGCGGCGAATACGAGCCCCGCGACTCCCGCAACGTGACCGGCACCGCAAAGACCGAGGATGGCCGCTGGCCGGAAGCGGAAGCCCAGCCGAGCGAGCCGGGCCCCAAGGACGACAAGGCGGAGGCGTGAAACTGCAACCGCTTCAATTCAGCACCAGGAGATACAGATGGCCGAAACAACTACCGCTACCACGAACCCAGCTTCGAATGGCAAGACCGCACTGACCGACGCGTTCGTGAAGCACTTCTCCGGCGATGCCCCGTTGACGGAGAAGGTGAAGGGCTTCGCCAAGGAGCGCCCCTGGACGAGCGCGGCATTCGCCGGCATCGCCGTGATCATGGCGGCGAACGTCCTGCGCGGACGGATCTAACCGTCCTCAGAAGTGTGGCCCCTTGGGCCCGCACACCCCGATCCTAATCTAGCAAGACGGCGTCGGCGTTGCGCTGGGCGAAGCCCCGCGCGCGCCGCTCATATTCCTGTGCCTTCCCATATGTGCGCGAAAGCTGGGCATGCCCTTGGCTTTCATGGCAGCGCTGCGTGCCGTGTCCGCGCGCTGCTATCGACCATTTGTGCCTCCAGTCTGTCCATATCGGATATAGTCCGCATCGACCTCGGCTGCAGTTGCGGAAGAAACCCTAGGCCTGCTTGCCGAGCGCAGCGAACCACTCCGCATAGGGCGTATTGCGCGCCAAATGGCGGCTATAGTCCGGGGCGCCATCGTACCACCAAACGGGACCGCGCTCTCCCAAGGCGTGCTTTGACCTATCGACAGCGGCGCGAGCCTTGGCCTCGGCATCTCTATCCTGACCGCGACGCGCCTCGCCGACCGCACGCCTAGCGGTCATCAGCTCGCGGACCAATTGGTCCCGGACTTGGGGCTCGAGATCGGGATTGGTGGTTCGCCATAACCGCCCACGCACGACGAAGTACCGGCCATCGGGCGTGACCGGATATGCCTCGGCATCGAATCTACGCCTCTCAGCCATTTGCCCGCAGCTGCTGCGCCAACTTCTCCGCCGCGCGTCGGACGCCGAGCCACCGGCCATGCTCGACCTGTGCGTCGGCAAGCGCCCGGTGTGCCGGGGTATCACGGCCCATGGCTTCGCTGTGCGCAAGCAATTCGCAGACTAGGCCTTCAAGTTCTCCTGGCGGCAACAACGGTGCGAGGATTGCGATGGCGGTCTCGCGCTGGGCTTCGTCTGTGTCGCGCAACCGCAAGCTGCGGCGCGGCAAGCCTGAAGCGCGCAGCAGCGCGCTCATCCACTTGCCGTCCCAGGAGGGGGCGCTCGCGAGCAGGTCATGGCCGGTGAGTTGCTCGATCATGCGATGGGCGACCTCCTCGTGCGGCGTGCCATCGGCGACGAGCGTCTCGCGCGGAATGCGGTGGATCGCCTCCGCAGCTGGGTCCCAATCGGTCCAGTCGGGCGCCGGACGGATCAAATAGCTTTCCGAACGTCCGTCCTCGAACACCCAGGCGACCTCTATCGGGTAGCTGCGCTTGGCGAGGGAGGAGGCTTCGAAATCGAGAAAGACCAGCATCGGCAAGAAAACGGTACAGGCGGGATTTGGCTTCAAGGGCGCCGGGCCTCAAAAACGAAAGACCCGCCGGCTGGGGGGAAATGCCGGCGGGTCGATTTCGGCGAGACCGCTGAGCGGGGGGTGGGGTTGCGGTCTCGGAAGCATGAACCGCCCGCTTAGCACTTGGTTCCGCTGGATTTTTGCGCCTGTCCACTCGCAGCAAGCGGCCGGTCTACGGACGGCCCTGAAGTATCCAGCCCAACATGCATAATTTTGCGTAGCCGGGCCCGTATCCTCTTCTGACTGGTTCTGGCGGTATCGAATGGCGGAGATGCGCATGTCGGAAATCTTGGGCTGGTGGTCTTTGGGGCTGGAAAGCTGGCGGCTCGGCATGGACGCCACCAGCGTCATCGCGATGCGATCGGCCAAGATCGCCGCGGGTGGATCAGCGGCGGCACGCGAAAGCCAGTTGATGGTGGCGGAGAAGCTGACCGCGGCAGCCGAGATCCAGCTGGCGCTCATGACCGGCGGACTGGGCAACAGCCCGCAGGCGATCTCGCGCAATATCGTTCGGGCTTACGGCGCCAAGGTCCGCAAGAATCGCCGCCGGCTGCGCTGACTTTCCGACGCGCGGTGCCAGACCACGTCCGCGGACGCTTGATGGTTGGCGCGCGGTGCGCAGTCAGCCGCCGCCAACCGCGTAGCGGCGACAATGCTCCAGATATGCGGCCTCGTGCCTGCCCATCAGCTTCACGACGCTGCGCCACAACCACGGCGGCGCGTCCAGGTTGCCGAAGGAGGTCGTGCGAAGCTCCTCGGCCCAGGCAGTTCGGGCATCATCGTCGAGCTGGCCGGCATGCGCGCGCCCAACCACATAGGAGAGATAATAAGCGGCACGGATCGCCTCGGGCCGCGTGAACTGGTCGGCCTCGATCTTGAGGTCCTGCGGCCGTAGCTCCCGCAGCACATAAGACTTCCCCAGGAGTCGCACGGGCAACATGCGCTCGCCGAGATTGGGCGACAGGGCGCGAGCGCCAGCTGCGATACGCTCGGCATTGTCGCGCGGCAGACGCGTCCGGGGCGCCTTCAAGGCAATCGGGGCAAGGGCTTGCTTGAGGTCGATCAGTGCGCTCGTCCGGCGACCGGAATTGCCCTCGACTTCGACCAACGCGGCATAGCGGCCGGCGCCGAGCGAGCTGCATCCCTTCACCCAATAGGCCGCGTCGCGCAGATGCAGGCGATGCGCGGAGTTGCGTGCACTGAGCCGAAGTAGCAGCGAGAGGACTTCTGGCTTGGCAAAGATGCCTTCGATCCCCTCGCGCTCTTCGTCGCTGAGCTTCCAGAAGCGCTTGCCGATCGGCAGCTTGGTCGCCTCGTCGAGGCGCTCTCGCACCAGGTGTCGCCATTTCCGCCCCAGCGCACGCTTGTGCACCGCGCGGACGAGTTGCGGCTGTAGCGTCTCGTCGGGTGCGCGGCGCAGGTCGAGTGCACGAGTATAGCCGTCGATCATCGCCTCGACGATCCGCGCCGTCGCGATGCCGGGCAAGTCCGAGCCGCGCGCAGCCGAGGCAAGCGACAGTGCAAGCCGGATCAAGTCATAGGCGGGATTGCCGATGACCGTCTGGTCCAGGTCACGGATCTGGATGTCGATCCGGCCCTCGGCATCGGCGAGCGGGCCGAGATTGCCGAGATGGCAGTCGCCGCAGATCCACACCGGAGGTCCCTGGGGGATATCCTTCGCAAGATCCGCGACGGTCAGCCAGTTGTAGAACAGGTCGGTACTGCCGCGGACGAAGGCATGGGCGGAGCGCGCCATCTTGCGTACACGGCAAGTATCGAGCGAAAGGCCTCGCTCGGCGGGCTCGGTCGGTGCCAGCATCGCGCCTCGCGGTCAGGCGACGATGAGGTTAACGGCGTGCGGCTGCGCCAGCGGAAGCCCCGAGGACTCCTCCTGCGCCATTAGCTCCTGCTTGCGCTCCAGCATCGCGTCACGCAGCGCGACGAGATCGACGTCGGTCTTGCGGCACTGGGCGAACATGCCTTCCGAAGGCATTTCCTCCTCATGGACATGGTGCTTGATCTCCTCGGAGAGCACCTTGACCTTGGCGTCGTAGAAATCATCCTCCGGGCTTCCGGCCTCGATGTCGTTGATCAGTACCTTCGCGCCGTCATGCTCGACATAGGCTTCGTCGAGCATGTCGTCCTCGATCTTGCCCTTGAATGCCGGATAGAAGATTTCTTCCTCGATCATGGTGTGGATCTTCAATTCCACGCAGATCTGGTGCGCAAGCTTCTTCTTGGCCACCGAACCGCTGGCGCCGTCATATTGCTCGAACAGGTCCTCGACCTTGCGATGGTCGGCCTTGAGCAACGCGATCGCATCCGTGAACTCAACCATGTCTCGTCTCCAGCCTTGGTCGAGGCTTGAAGCGTCTGAAAAAGCTTTGGTTCCGGCTGCGAATCAATCGCAAGAACTGCATCAATTTCTCTATATTCCACATACTTGAGGCTGAATGGGTCGGGGAACTCCGCGGCGCGTTCGCGATTGTCGTTCCCAGCCATCGCTCTCGTGCGCCGATCCCCGGCACTCGGTGGCGCAGGGATATGCCATGGACCGGTTCTTCACGCGGGTCGCCTCGAAATCCGCATCGATCATGGGTCGCCCGGCTGCGTTCGTGGTATCGACGCTGCTCGTCATCGTCTGGGCAGTCAGCGGCCCGTTCCTCAACTATTCGGACACTTGGCAGCTGATCGTTAACACGGCGACGACCGTGCTGACCTTCCTGGCGGTCTTCCTCATCCAAAACAGCCAGAACCGAGACGGCGCGGCAATGCAGGCGAAGCTCGACGAGATCCTGCGTGCGCTCGACAAGGCGCGCGTCGAGTTCGTCGGGATCGAGCACCTGACGGATGCCCAGATCTGCGAAATCCGCGACGCGCTGGAGAAGGACATCCAAAGCGAGGGCGACCGCGAAAAGACCACCAACAAAACCGTCGAGACTCTGCTCCAGCGCTATTGAGGAAGCATGCGATTGCCGCCCGCTCCCCACCTTCCCATCTACTGCCGACCGTGCGGGATTCTTGTGGCTCGGCAGCTCTTCCGAGCGGCTCGCGGAAAGCGGACCTTTGCTGTTACTCGCCGGTTCTGGCGACATGATCGCTCTCGTTTCCTTCCGACCCCGATGACGAACCCGTCCAGCGTGCTGGCAGGCACGACCAAGCTTCTCCCCATAGGCCCTTCCGCGGTTCGCCAGGCCGAGGCGTTGGAGATGACCGACATCGTCTTCGTCGCATCGAACGAGCAGCGCGCCGAGGCCGTCTGGCGTGCCCTGGCGGCGGCGGCACCAGACGCTACCGTTCTTCACAGCCCTTCGAGCGACGCCCTGCCGGGAGGCGCTGCGCCAGCGTCTCCCGCCAATATCGGTCGACGCGTCACGGCGCTGCACCGGGCTCGCCTGGCGACGACGTCCGGCAAGCGTGTCGCGCTCGTAACCACTGCAGAAGGGGCCGCGCGGCTGTTTCCACCGCCCGCTGCCTTCGATGTCGTGCCGCCCGTCCTCGCGCCGGGCGAAGCGCTCGACCTGCCGGCGTTCGAAGTGGAGCTGGCCACGCTCGGCTATGTCGCAGACGACCGTGTCGACGAGCCCGGTGAAATGGCGGTACGTGGCCAGGTCGTCGATATCTTCCCGGCCGATGCCGGCTTGCCGGCGCGCATCGAAGTCGAGGATGGACGCATCGCGTCGATCCGCGCCTATGATCCCGCGACGCAGATGAGCACCGAACCCCTCGACCGGCTGGAAATCGGACGCGCGGCCGAGCCCGAACTCGGCATGGACGCGGTATCGCTTTTCGACCATCTCCCCGATGCGGCGATCGCGCTCGATCCCGATGTCTCTCTTCGTCGAGATCGCTTCCTCGCCCTGGCCGCCGATGCGGGATCATCTGGGCCAGCCGAGCGGGTAGTCAGTCCCGCCCAGTGGGACGCCGCGCTGGCCGGGCGAGACTAGATCGAATTGGTGGCGACCGAGGAAGGCGACGTGCCGCGATTTGCCTCGAACCGGGCCCCGGGGCGGGCCTTCGCGCGCTTCGTGAAGGAGGCAGTGTCACGAGGCGATCATATCGTACTAGCCGGAGGCGAGCGCGACCTGCGCTTCCTCTCCCCACGTCTCGGGCCCCGGTTCGGGCAACCGACAGCTGTGACGAGCTGGAACAAGGTTCGGGCGACGGCGCCCGGCTCCGTCGTCACGCTCGTCATGCCGGTCGAGCGCGGCCCCGCTCGCAGGTGAGCGACGGCGAGTCGAGTATCGGGGCTGCCGAGTTCGCGCGTGCGGAGAGCACCTAGGCGACGGCCGGCTCGGCCGACGGAAGCGAGAGCACCGAGCCCGGCCGTATTCAGGGCGCCGCGGAGGATATCGCGGTCGCCGACCTCACGGGACCGGCCCCGAGCGGCTGACCGTCGGTCAGCCGCATTGCTCCGCCCGAGCTTGAGGCGCTCGGTCGCGGGGATGATGCCCGAGCCACGCCACAATTTGGGATTTGCGGCCCCGGGCACACCATACCGGCTGGAAAGTCCGGTGACGCCAACCGGGTGAAGACGCGGCCCTGTCAGGCGAACGCCGCTTTCGGCACATGGGTGATGCGCGACGCCAGGTCGGCCTCGCCCGATGCGATCACATAATGGTCTTCGGCATCGGCAATCCCCGTGGTGAACACGACATCGCGGACGTACATCTTGTCCTCGAGAGGGCGCGTGAGTTCCGGCGCGGCTTCGAGCAACGGCACGTGCTCGGTTCGCACGACCCGCGCGGGATCGTCGCGGTCGAGGATCGACCAGTAGGTGCGATAGATGCCGACGATCTCCTTGGGCTCGACGCCGTGCCACAAGGTCAGCCAGCCTCGATCGGTCAGGACCGGCGGCGTGCCGCCGCCCATGCGGGCAGTGTGCATCGTGGTGGCGTGCGGGCGGATCCCGGGTTCGATATGCGGTTTCCAGTGGAGGGCATCGGGCGAGGTGGCGAGGTTGATCGAAGGTCCGCCGCGCCATTCGCTGCCGGGCGGATAGGTGAAATACAGATCTCCGAGCGGCCGGGTCTGGGCCCAGTATTTGCCGCCGATCAGCCCTTCGAAGATCAGCATGTCCTTGTTCTGGTGATCGAGGATGATGTCCTCGAAGGCGAAGTCGAGTCCGTTGGTCGAGCTGTACAGCGTGGTCGAATGGCGCTCGGGGCTGACCGAGCAGGTGGTCATGAGCCAGCGATCCCCCACCCTGGACACCCGCGCATCCTCGATGCCGTAGCATTGGTAGCTGCCTTGCGGTGCGATAGCCTTGCCATAATGGACGGCGACGATCTCGAGCCCGTCCGGTGTCAGCTCGACCGGCAGGATCCAGGATAGCGAGGTCAGCGCCATCACCTTCCAGCGCCCGCCGCGGATCAGGAACTTGCGGGGGTCGGAGGTATCGGTGAGCTCGAGCGGCCAGGCATCGAGCACATACTTTCCCGCCTCCCAGCGGATCGCATGAATCTGGCCGTCGAAGATCGGCCTGCGCAGTGCTTCGGCCACGCGCACGAAAATCGCGAGGTTGCCGTTAGGCAGCCGAGTCAGTGCCGGATTGAACGCGCCGAGCACATAGGTCTCGGCATCGAAATGCCCCGCCAGTGGCGATCGGGACAGGTCTACGTCGTCGGGACCGAAGATCAGCCGGTCGACCGCATAGGCGCTCATTCCGCACCCCGAGCGCGCGGCGCGATCGATATCTGCTGCACTACCGAACGGCGCGGCTGGGTGAGGACGTAATGCACGCCGACCGCGATGTCCTCGGCGCGCAGCATCGTCTCCTTGCGGTTCTCCTCCGCCTGTTCCTCGGCCGTGAAGCTCGGGTACTGGAAATCCGCGCCGGTCTTCGCCGGCTCGATGTTGCAGACCTTGATGCCCTTCGGCCCGAGCTCCTTGCGCACCGCCTCGGCAAAACCGGCGATGCCGGCCTTCATGCCCGCATACACACTGCCTTCGGCCCCGAGCAGGTGCGCGGATACCGAGCCGATGAAGACGATGTCGCCGTGATCCTGCATCACCTCGACCGCCGCATAGGCCGTTGTCAGATAGGCCGTGAAGTCGACGGCGATGGCATAGCGAAGCTCGTCGGCGCTCATCGTCGTGAGCCCCTTGGCCGGGATCGCCGCATTGACGATCGCGATGTCGAAGCCGCCACCGAAATAGTCCCTGGCCGCCGCGACGAAGCGCTCCACGCCGTCGATCTCGGCGAGGTCGATATTGATCCCGTCGCCCTTGCCGACTTCGCGGATGCGCTGCAGGCCATCTTCGAGATGCTGGGGATCGCGCCCGCATACGAAAACGTCGACGCCCTCGGAGGCGAGCAGCACGGCAATGGCGCGACCGATGCCGGTGGTCCCGCCGGTGATGATCGCCTTTCGGCCATCCAGCCCGGGCATGTCGGTATGCGCATCGGACAGGTCGGTGACGCGCGGTTCGGCCGGATTTGTCATCGCTTCACTCCTCTTGAGTCGAACAGGGCTGGCAGGGCCCGGTTCCCGCGCTCACGCCGCTTCATCGCGGACCGTCGCGGGCGGGGTCGGCTTGGTCTTTTCCGCGAGCAGATTCACCATCGTCGGATAGGCAAAGCTGACCTGATTATCGCGAAGGCAGGCGAGCAGCGCGGCGGCGACCTTGTCGCGCGCCTCGGGCGGAAAATCGGTTTCGGTCGATTCGAACTCGAGATCGTAGCTGAGGCCGTTCTCCGAAAATCCGTTCACACCGCCATGGACCAGCGTGTAGCCCTCTCTTTCGACGACCTCGCGGAACAGGGATGGCAGGCGCCTGATCAATTCCGGCTGCGTTGCGTAGCCGATATGGAAATCGAACTTGAAGCGGTTGCGCGCGCGCCGCGTGGTATTGAGGATCTCGAAATCGAGCAGTCGGCGGTTGGCGATGATGCGCTCCTCGCCGCTCGGACCGCGAATGCGGGTCGATTTGAGTCCGATCGCCATCACTTCGCCGGAGCCGGCGCCCTTGTCGTAGGAGATCGAATCTCCGAGCCGGAAGGGTTTGTCGAAGATGATCGCCAGCGCGGCGAACAGGTCGGCAAAGATGCCCTGCGCGGCGAGGCCGATCGCGATGCCGCCGACGCCGAGCCCGGCGATCAGGCCGGTGACGTTGACGCCCAGGTTGCTGAGCACGACGATGACCGCGACAGCGAACAAGGTGATGGTGACGAGCAACCGGATGATTCCGAGCGCGCTGGCCAGGCCTTGGCCGCGATACCCCTGTTCCTGGGTACGATGCTCGATCGCGCCGAAGATGATCTCGCGCGTCCAGATCGCGGCCTGGAACACCGCCGAGATCGTGAACAGGAAGGCGACCGTCGTCTGCACCGTCGGAGGCGGACCGGCATAGCCGCTCACCAGCCGCGCCGATGTCATGATGATGAAGAATTGACCGGTCCTGGCCAGTGCCCGGCCCAGGATGCTGTGCCAGGTGGCGACGCCCTCGCCCTTTTTGCAGAGCCGCAGACCCCAGCCCTTGAGGAACTGGAGCAGGACGAAGATCAACGCGCCCGCTATGAGCGCGACGACGATCTCCAGCCAGTGCGAGCCGATCCATGCGGACCCGTCGGCTGTCAGCACGTCTAGCCGATCGGACAGGTTGCCGCGCGCGAACGTGGCGCGCGGCGGGGTGGCGGCAACGTCTCCCATCGCTTCACTCCCAGGTCAGGATGACGCGACCATTGGCGGGCACGCGGTAGTCGACGCGATCGGCGGAATGGGCGTGGGCGCGCAGCACATCGCCTCCAGCGGTCGTCACGCGCAGGTTCGACAGCTTTCGTCGCGGCAGCCGGACGAAGCTCAGACCCGCGCTGCAGGTCTCGCCGCCGTCGAGCGTCAGCGTCAGCGCGCGGTCGCCGGTGCGCTCCCGCGCCCGAACGAAGTGATCGCAGTAGAGCCGGAACGGCGCGCCCGCGACCTGATGGAAGGCGCGCGTGGCGAATACGAACGCCGCACCCGCGCCGTAGACTTCCTGGCCGACCTGGCCGGCCAGCTGGCCGTCCGGATAGAGATCCTCGAGCGGGAAGCTCAGCGTGCGGTCGACATGTCCGTTAGCCTCGCGCTGCTTCGGCGAGATCGCCCCGGGCGGCAGGGCGTCGGGATAATAGAACCAGGCCCGATCGAGCGCGTATTTGCAATATTCGGCGATCAGCATCCGGGCAGCCGGCTCCAGATCCGGGCCGCTGTCGCTCAGGTAGAGTTCGAATGCCGTGTACGAATCGAAGCATTCATAGATCGCCATATAGGGCGCGTCCTGCAGGCAGGTGACGCCCAGGAAGTTCTTGTAGTGCCGGGCATGTTGGAGCTCGCTCTCCCAGATTTCGCAATTGTGGAAGAAGCTGCCGAGATAGACGTAGCTTTGCTCGAGATAGACCGGCTCGTTCGTGATCCGCCACAGACGCATGCAGGCCGCAGCGCCCCAGGCGGTGAGGTTCGCCTGGTAGTTGACATCGAAACGCAGCCCCATCGCCGCGTCTATCGCGGCGCGGGCCTCGTCGAGATATTGCTTGTCGTCGGTCAGCTCGAATGCCTGGAGCATCACCCAGGCATAGACGCCTCCGACATCGGTCTGGCCGCGCCCGTCCGCACCCGCGACCTCGACGATCACCGAAAAGTCCGTGACCTTGTACTGGACGGGCCATTCATAGCCGAAATGACGTGCGGCCTTGATCCCGTAGCCGATCGATTTGAGGAACAGCCGGCGCGCCGCCGCGTCCCCATCCAGTGCCAGCCGCCCGAGATTGAGCATCGGATGGTAGAGATACCAGCTGTCGACCGCATCCGGGTCCTTGTCCGCGCCGACATTGGGCAGGTAGCGCCGCAATGCCTTGAGCCTGGTGTCGTAGAATTTGCCGAGTCCCGCCTTGAACTCTCCCTCCAGAGGATGGGGTTCACCGTGCCATTTCCCCCAATCATGGATCGCCGCGACGATCGACATCTGCACCATGACGTCGGGATATTCTGCCCCGGTATAAGGATGAACATAGCGATGGCCGTAATGGCGGATCGTCGCCGCTGGCGCCCGGTCGAGATCGCGGAGCGTACGTTCCGCGCGCTTGATCCAGTCGCGATATTCGGTACGCGGCAGCTCGATCGACCTGTACGCGGTGCCGAGCATCTGGAGGAACTGGCGCGCCGAGTCCCGCTCGTGCGGCGGCGCCTCGTGGCGGAAGACCAGGATCGCGTCGGACAGGGTGACTTCCTCGCCCGGCACAAGCGGATTGGCCGGGAAGACGCCGTTCTGCGGCGGCATGGGCGGCAGATAGCCGAGTTCGGGCCAGTTGCCGCCGACGACCCCGTCTGGCTTGGTCCTCGTCGCGAGAAAATAGGGATTCAGCGCGGTCAGGTTCTGGAAATAGAGAACGTTGCCAAAGGCCGGTTCCTCGATCCGGAAATAGACGATCCCCGCGTTCAATCCGCGCTGGCCCGCCTCGACGATACCGGTGGCCCCAAGCGGATCGTCGTCGGCGTCGAGCGGATAGAGATCGCGCGGCACGAATGGCATCAGCAGCTTCACGGCCGGCGTGAACCGCACCGTCATCCGCATATGCTCCAGCGCATCCATGCCGCCGCGAAGGACCAGGAGATGCGTGCCCAGGACGCTATCGATCTTGATCCGGACAGCCTCGCCGGCTTCGGGCTTGAGGCTGGCGCACTTGAAGTCGACCACAAGATATGCGGCGCGCAGGGCGAGACCGCCCCGGTTCTCCCGCCGTACCACGACCCACAGGGAATCCCGGGACGTGCAGATGTCGACCGACAGCGCGCCGACCTCGAAAGCGGCAAGTTTCTCCACGCCGCGCAAGAACGCTTCTCGTACCGCAAGCGTGCATGCGCTCACTTCTGCAAGGTTGGTCTTTGCGGCAACCGTCGCCATCCAATCACCTAAGCCGGCGCGGGCACATACCCGCGTCCGGTGAACCGGCGCTTTCAGGCGATGTTCCTGAATTTCTGACCGGGTTAACCTGCATCAGGACGATTGCAGGCTCGCCGCCGGCCAAACCTAATTTATGTGGGCGGAGACGCGGCCAGCCGAGATGGTCAGGCGGCGCCGCCTGGGATATCCTTGCCCCAATGGCGGGCGAACAGGAGCAGATGCGGGATCGGGCGGAGCTTGTCGCGGCGCTCGCGCGCGTCGCCGCTGGCGAGCGTGCCGCATTGCGCGAGGTCTATGATCGGACCGCCCCGAAACTTTTCGGCATCTGCCTCCGTATCTCTCAGGATCGCGAAGCTGCCGAGGACATATTGCAGGAGGTCTATTTCAAGGTCTGGAACCGCGCTGGGCGCTTCGACGAGCAGCGCGCCAGCCCGATCACCTGGCTGTGCGCGATTGCCAGAAATGCCGCGATCGACTGGCGGCGCGCCCATGGCGGCCCGCCGTTGGTGGGAGAGGAACATGCGCTCGAGGTCACCGACACCAGCGCCACCGCGGAAGACCGGATCGCTGCGGCACAGCAACGCGCGCGCATCTTCGCCTGCCTCGAGGGCCTGGAGCCAAGGCAAGGCGCCGCGATCCGCGCGGCCTTTTTCGACGGGCTGGCTTATGGCGAACTGGCCGAGCGCATGAAGGTCCCGCTCGGCACCATGAAGAGCTGGGTTCGGCGCGGCCTCCTGCGGCTCCGGGAGTGCCTTGGCGATGCCTGAGCCGTTGCCCCCCGAACAGGAAGCGCTCGCCGCCGAATTCGCGCTGGGCGTCCTCGAAGGCGAGGCGCGGGCACAGGCGATGCGCCTTCTGCTCATCGAACCTCGCTTCGCGGCCGCTGTCGAGGCCTGGCGCGCACGGTTGGACCCTCTCGGCGAGGATTTTGCCGAGGTTCCCGCTCCCGACATTTGGCAGTCGATCGAGACGCGGCTCGATCCGGGAGGAAACCGGACCGTACGCCAGCTGCGCTTCTGGCGCTGGACGGCCCTGGGTTCCACGGGTCTGGCGGCCTCGCTCGCGGCGGTCCTGCTGGTTGCGCCCGCGCCGAGGCCGGTGACTGTCGTGCGCGAAATCGTGCGGGCTCCCGATCAGGTGGCGGTTGCGCAGCTTGACGGTGAAAGCGGCGCCTTGCTCGCCGCCAATTATGACGCGGGCCAGGGCCAATTGCGCATCCGCGCGATCGCCATGCCGAAGAGCCAGCTCGCCCCCGAGCTATGGGTGATACCCAAGGGCGGTGCTCCCCGGTCGCTGGGCCTGGTCGATGCTCGGGGCACCACGCGGGTCGCCATCCCGGCGGACCTTCGCGCACTTGTCGTCGATGGTGCCACGCTTGCTATCACGATGGAGCCGGCCACGGGCGCGCCGCACGCGGGGCCGAGCGGCCCGGCGGTGGCAACGGGAAAAATCTCGAAAATCTGAAGTCGCGCTGCATCCGCGGCGCATCAGGCTGCGTAGCTCGACACGAGCACCCGCACCGGGGTGCCGTTCGAGAGGAGCAATCGATGACGCGTCCGTTTTCCAGACTGGCCTTCGTACTCGCAGGCGTCGCGCTCGCGACCACCGGCGCGATCGCCGCGCAGGACAATCCGATGGTCGGCGGCGCCGCCATGTATCCCAGCAAGAACATCGTCCAGAATGCAGTGAATTCGAAGGACCACACGACGCTGGTCGCGGCGGTCAAAGCGGCCGGCCTGGTCGACACGCTTTCCGGGCCTGGTCCCTTCACCGTCTTCGCCCCGACCAACGCCGCGTTCGCAAAACTTCCCGCCGGCACGGTGGAGGCCCTGGTCAAGCCCGAGAACAAGGCGAAGCTCACCGGCATCCTGACCTATCACGTCATCGCGGGTCGGATCAGTGCGGCCGACATCGCAGCCAAGGCGAAAGCGCATGGCGGCAAGGCCAGCTACAAGACCGTCGCAGGCGGCACGCTGACCTTCGCGAAGAAGGGCAATGGCTGGCAGGTCTGGGACGCCAAGGGCGGGCACGCCAACATCACCATCCCCAATGTCTATCAGTCGAACGGCGTCATTCACGTGATCGATACGGTT
>NZ_JASATQ010000021.1:0-68913 GCF_038440415.1 Sphingomonas sp. OTU376
ACCACCCCCAGGCCCCTGGCGCCCCGGGCCCCGGGCTTGCCCCGGGGAAGCACTGGAACAGTCGGCTTTCTCGCGGGCGGGAGTTTTATCCGCAACTCTTGCGTTAGGAACCAGACACGCCGAAATACGGCGCGTCCAAAGGGGTTTTGATGGCTGCTGATCCGTATTCCGTCCTGAATGTCGCACGTGGCGCGAGCGAGGCCGATATCAAGAAGGCCTATCGCAAGCTCGCCAAGGAGCTGCATCCGGACCGCAACAAGGACAATCCCAAGGCGGCGGAGAAGTTCAGCCAGGTCACTCAGGCCTATGACCTGCTGACCGACAAGGACAAGCGCGCCCGCTTCGATCGCGGCGAGATCGATGGCGAGGGCAATCCCGTGAACCCGTTCGGGGCCGGCTTCGGCGGTGGCTTTGGCGGGGGCAATCCCGGCGCCGGCCAGGGCGGTTTCCGCGCCGATTTCGGCGGCGGCGATGGCGGTGGCTTCGGCGACATCTTCGAGGGGCTGTTCGGCGGCATGGGCGGCCGGCGCGGTGGCGGCGGCTTCTCGGGCGGCTTCGGCGATTTCGGCCGGCGCGCGGCGCCCAAGGGCGCGAACGTGGCCTATCGCCTCGCGGTGTCGTTCGAGGATGCGGCGAAGCTGGCGCCGCAGCGGATCACGCTGCGCGACGGCAAGACGCTCGACCTCAAGCTGCCCGCCGGCGTCGAGACCGGCACCCAGATGCGCCTCGCCGGCAAGGGCGAGGAAGGCGCCGGCGAGCCCGGCGATGCGATCGTCACGATCGAGATCCAGCCGCACCGTTTCTACGAGCGCCAGGGCGACGATATCCGGCTCGACCTGCCGGTCACGCTGTCGGAAGCCGTGCTCGGCGCCGAAGTGCGGGTGCCGACGCCGGACGGCGCGGTGATGCTCAAGGTTCCCAAGGGCTCGTCCTCGGGCAAGGTGCTCCGCCTCAAGGGCCGCGGCTTCCACAAGAAGGCGCCAGGAACCGGTGGCGGCCGCGGCGATCTCCTCGTCACGCTGATGGTCGAGCTGCCGGTAAATGACGATGCGCTGATCGAGTTCGCCCGGGGCTGGACCGACAAGGGGAACCCGCGTGGCCGCATGGGCGTCTAACGCCTTGTGACGACAGGGGAAGATACGGGCGCCGCGCAGGCGAAGCCGGGGCTTGGATCCCGCATCCTCGGCCTGCTCGCCCGCATCGGCCTGGGACCCAAATTCTGGCATGTCACCAAGCGGGTGGTGATCGGCACGTTCAACGACGGCTTCACCTATGCCGGCAACCTTGCCTATCTCAGCCTGGTAACGCTCTTCCCCTTCTTCATCGTCGCGGCGGCGATCGCCCAGCTGTTCGGCCGCAGCTCGGAGGGGATTCACACGCTCGAGGCCTTTCTCCACACCGTGCCGCCCGACGTGGCGGACCTGCTGCGCAAGCCGGTGTCCGACGTGCTGATGGCGCGGACGGGCAATCTGCTCTGGTTCGGCGCGATCGTCGGGCTGTGGACCGTGGCCGGCTTCATCGAGACGATCCGCGGCATCCTGCGCCAGGCCTATGGTGTCCGCTCGAGCACGCCCTTCTGGCAATATCGGCTGGGGGCGATCGGGATGATCATCGCCTCGGTCATCATCACCATGGCGGCGTTCAGCTTCCAGGTGATCCTCACCGGCGTCGAGCAGTTCCTATACAATATCTTCCCCTGGGCGTCCGAGGCGCAGCGCATCGTCTCGCTCAGCAAGATCGCCCCGGCGATCGCGCTGTTCGGCGCGCTCTACATCCTGTTCTACTCGCTCACCCCCAGCCGATACCGGAAGAGCAAATGCCCGAAATGGCCGGGCGCGCTGTTCACGGCGGCCTGGTGGCTGCTGGTTACCGCCCTGTTGCCCAAAATCCTCGGTACGCTGGGAAATTACGATCTGACCTATGGAAGCCTTGCAGGCGTGATGATCGCACTGATCTTCTTCTTCCTCGTTGGGCTGGGGCTGGTAGTCGGCGCCGAGTTGAACGCGGCTCTGGCGGAAACGCCCGAAACGGGTCTAGAGGAGCCGCGTAAGAATGGAGAATAGTGCGTCGTGACCGGATTGATGCAGGGCAAGCGTGGGCTGATCATGGGCCTCGCCAATGACAAGAGCCTCGCCTGGGGCATCGCAAAGCAGTTGCGCGAGCAGGGCGCCGAGCTGGCGTTCAGCTATCAGGGCGATGCGCTGCTGAAGCGCGTGAAGCCGCTGGCCGAGCAGCTGGGCTCGGACACGCTGATCGATTGCGACGTGTCGGACATGGACGCGCTCGATGTGGCGTTCGACACGCTCAAGGCGAAGTGGCCGACGATCGACTTCGTCGTCCATGCGATCGGCTTCTCGGACAAGTCGCAGCTGCGCGGCAAGTTCTACGATACCACGCTCGACAACTTCCTGATGACGATGAACATCTCGGCCTACAGCCTCGTCGCCGTCGCCAAGCGCGCGCGCGCGATGATGCCGGAGGGCGGCTCGATCCTCACGCTGACCTATTACGGCGCCGAGAAGGTGATCCCGCACTATAACGTGATGGGCGTCGCCAAGGCCGCGCTGGAGACCAGCGTGAAGTATCTCGCGGTCGACATGGGACCGGAGAATATCCGGGTGAACGCGATCTCGGCCGGCCCGATCCAGACGCTGGCGGCGCGCGGCATCGGCGACTTCAACTATATCCTCAAGTGGAACGAGCTGAACTCGCCTTTGCGCCGTACGGTGACGATCGAGGACGTTGGCGGCGCGGGCCTGTACCTGCTTTCGAATCTCTCCGCTGGCGTGACCGGCGAAATCCACCATGTGGATGCGGGCTACAATGTGATCGGCATGAAGGCCGAGGACGCGCCGGACATCGCGCTCTCGTGAGCATCGTCGTGCGCCCCGCTACCGGCGGGGACGTGGCGGCGATCGACGCGCTGCTGCGCCGTTCCTTCCCGGCGGAGGACGAGGCGCGGCTGGTCCAGCGGCTGTGCATCGACGGCGACATGGTGCTGACGCTGGTGGCCGACGACGAGGAAACCGGCGCGCTTGCCGGCATGGTCGCGTTCAGCCGGATGGACGTCACCATCGCGGACAAGCCGATCGCGGCAGTCGCACTGGCGCCGCTGGCGGTGGAAAAGGCCTGGCGCCAGCAGGGTGTCGGCGAGGCGCTGGTCCAGGCCGGGATCGCGCAGCTGCAGGCGGCCGGCGCGATGCTCTGCTTCGTGCTGGGCGAGCCGGGCTATTATGAGCGTTTTGGTTTCGTGGCCGAATGGGCGCAGGGATTTGCCTCGCCCTATGCCGGTGAGTATCTGATGGCGTTGCCGCTCCAGGGCGGCGCCATGCCGTGCGGGGTGCGCGGCGCCGCGACGCATGCATCGGCGTTCGCAGAGCTGGGCCGCGATGTTTGAGCTGAACGCCAATCTCTTTCTGTTTGTCTTGCCGCTCTCGTGGGGGGTGGATCGGTTGGTCGTGAGCCGCAAATCACGGGTGCCGACAGGGCCGGCCTTGCTGCAGGCCGCGAGAGGGCTGCCTGGATTGTATATTCTGGTCCTCTTCCCTTGGGCCGCCTTGAACTTGCTCGATCTTTCCTTCTTCTCACTGGCCGGCTTTGGCGTTTTCGCGCTCCTTTTGGTGGTCGCCATCCCCGTGCTTCTCGCTTTCAAAACCTTGTGGGATCGGACAGTAGCAAGGCGATGAGCTACAATACCTTCGGACGCGTCTTCCGCTTCACCACCTGGGGCGAGAGCCATGGCCCGGCGCTGGGCGTCGTCGTCGACGGGTGCCCGCCGGGGATCGCGCTGTCCGAAGCCGATATCCAGCCCTATCTCGACAAGCGCCGTCCCGGCCAGTCGCGCTTCACCACCCAGCGGCAGGAGCCGGACCAGGTCCGCATCCTTTCCGGCGTGTTCGAAGGGCGGACGACGGGAACGCCGATCAGCCTGATGATCGAGAATGTCGACCAGCGCTCCAAGGACTATTCCGAAGTCGCGGTCGCCTATCGCCCCGGCCATGCCGATTATGCCTATGACGCCAAATACGGCTTCCGCGACTATCGCGGCGGCGGGCGCAGCTCGGCGCGCGAGACGGCGGCGCGAGTGGCGGCCGGCGCGATCGCCCGGCTGGTCATCCCCGAAGTGACGATCACCGGCTGGGTCGAGGCGATCGGCCATGCGCCGATCCTCTATTCGCGCTTCGACGCCGCCGAGATCGACCGCAACGCCTTCTTCTCGCCCGATGCCGAAGCGGCGGCCCAGTGGGAGGCGCTGGTCGACGCGGCACGCAAGGCCGGCTCGTCGCTGGGTGCCACGGTCACCTGCGAGGCGACCGGCGTGCCGGCGGGCTGGGGCGCGCCGCTCTATGCCAAGCTCGACAGCGAGCTTGCCGCCGCGATCATGTCGATCAACGCGGTGAAGGGCATCGAGATCGGCGACGGCTTCGCCGCCGCGCTGGCGACCGGTGAGGCCAATGCCGATCCGATGCGTCCCGGTGCCGATGGTCCCGAGTTCCTTGCCAACCATGCGGGTGGCATCGCCGGCGGCATCTCGACCGGCCAGCCGGTGCGGGTGCGCGCGGCGTTCAAGCCGACCAGTTCTATCCTGACGCCGGTGGAGACGATCAACCGCGCAGGCGAGGCAGCCGAGATCCGCACCAAGGGTCGGCATGATCCGTGCGTCGGCATTCGCGGCGTGCCGGTGGTCGAGGCGATGATGGCGCTGGTCCTGGCCGACCAGAAGCTGCTGCACCGCGCCCAGGTCGGCTGATTCGTTCGGTAACCGCGGAAACCAGTTCAGGCTTCGAAAGCCGGCCGGATCGGCGAATTCGGCCGGCTTTTACTTGTCTGCCACATTTCGGCCCATCTCTCTTCCGGCTCTGTTCGCTGCCCAGCCGTGTGCCTCGCAGGGCTGGCTGAAACGCTTGGAAACAATCCAGACATGCGCAACCGCTCCAACGGTCCTCGGCAAAAACCGAAGGAGGATTGCCCAGTTATGTTGCTCAAAACCCTGATCGGCGCCGCGGCGCTGCTTGCCGCTCCGGCGGCCTTCGCCCAGACCACCACTCCTACCGATCCGTCCACCACGACGACGCCGACCGAGACGCCCGCCCCTGCGCCGGCGCCCGATCCGAGCGCTACTGCGCCGGCACCTGCGCCGGACGCCAGCACGGCCACGACGGCCCCGGATCCCGCTGCTCCCGCCGAAGATGCCTCGGCATCGAACGAAGCGGACAAGCGGGACCGCAAATATGAGGGCAAGAAGAAGAAGCCCAACTAAGCCACAGGGCGTTGCGCTACCCGCTCTGGCCGGACGGGTAGCGCATAGCCTTGGTTCGATCCGTCCGCGAAGGAATCGCGGACCAGGCCAGATCAGTCCGCGAAGGGATTGCGGACCAGGCCAGATCAGTCCGCGAAAGGATCGCGGACCAGGATCGTGTCCTCGCGCTCGGGGCTGGTCGAGACCAGCGCCACCGGGCAGCGAATCAGCTCTTCCACACGGCGGATATACTTGATCGCGGCGGCCGGCAGCTCGGCCCAGCTGCGCGCACCCGCAGTGGTTTCCTGCCAGCCCGGCATCGTCTCGTAGACCGCTTCGACCGCGGCCTGATCGGCGGCGTTCGACGGGTAATAGTCGATCTCCTCGCCGTGCAGCCTGTAGCCGGTGCAGACCTGGATCTCGTCGAACCCGTCGAGCACGTCGAGCTTGGTCAGCGCGATGCCGGTGATGCCCGAGACCGCGGCCGACTGGCGCAGCAGCACCGCGTCGAGCCAGCCGCAGCGGCGCTTGCGCCCGGTGACGGTGCCGAACTCATGGCCGCGCGTGCCGAGCCGCTCGCCCACTTCATTGTCCTGCTCGCTCGGGAACGGACCCGATCCGACGCGGGTGGTATAGGCCTTGGCGATGCCCAGCACGAAGCCGACCGCCGCCGGGCCGATGCCCGAACCGGCCGAAGCCGTGCCCGCCACGGTGTTCGACGAGGTGACGAACGGATAGGTGCCGTGATCGATGTCGAGCAGCACGCCCTGCGCGCCCTCGAACAGGATGCGGCGGCCGCGCTCGCGCGCGGCGTTGAGGTCGCGCCACACCGGCTTGGCGAAGGGCAGCACGAAACCGGCGATTTCCTCGAGCTGCCGGACCAGCGCGGCGCGGTCGATCGGGCCGACGCCGAAGCCGGCGCGCAGCGCGTCGTGATGCGCGAGCAGGCGATCGAGCTGCGGCTCCATCTCGCCGAGATGCGCCAGGTCGCAGACGCGGATCGCGCGGCGGCCGACCTTGTCCTCATAGGCCGGGCCGATGCCGCGGCGGGTGGTGCCGATCTTGCCGGCGCCGCTGGCGTCCTCGCGCAGACCGTCGAGCTCGCCGTGCAGCGGCAGGATCAGCGGGCAGGTATCGGCTATGCTCAGCGTGTCGGGCGTCACTTCCACGCCCTGGCCGCGCAGCTTCTCGATCTCGGCCTTGAGCGCCCAGGGATCGAGCACCACGCCATTGCCGATCACCGAAGGCGTGCCACGCACGATACCCGAGGGGAGCAGCGAGAGCTTGTAGACATTCTCGCCGACGACGAGCGTGTGGCCGGCATTGTGGCCGCCCTGGAAGCGCACGACCATGTCGGCACGCTCGGCGAGCCAGTCGACGATCTTGCCCTTGCCTTCGTCACCCCATTGGGCGCCGATAACCGCTACATTTGCCATGGATACACGTCTCCGCCTGCCGGGGCGGGCCACAAGCCGCCCTTCGACAGGACTCGGCGGCTGGGCGTTACGGGGGCACAGGCGCGGGGCGCCGAAGCCGCGGCGCGCATGGCCTGCATGCGCGATTCGGTCAAGGCTTTATGCGTCCAGCGCGGTGCGCACCGCGGCGGCAAGTCGGTCCAGGTCGAAGGGCTTGGCGAGGATCGTCTCGCCGGCCACCCGGGCGGTTTCCGGGGCATAGCCGCTGGTCAGCAGCACCTTGAGCCCCGGCACCCTGGCGCGCGCATGCTCCGCCAGCTCGCGGCCGGTCATCTCGGGCATCACCACGTCGCTGAACAGCAGCGAGACGCGCAGCCCGGTGTCGATCAGCCGCAATGCCTCGGGCCCGTCGCGGGCGCCGACCACCTGGTAGCCAAGCTCGCGCAGCGCCTCGAGCGAGAAATTGCGTACCCGCTCCTCGTCCTCGACCACCAGCACCAGCTCGCCCTCATGCCCTCGTGCCGGAGCAGCGGCCGGAGTTTCGGTGCGCGGCTGCAGCGCGGCGCCCGAATGGGCCGGCAGATAGAGCCGCACGGTAGTGCCGCGCCCTTCCTCGGTATCGATCCCCACCGCGCCGCCTGACTGGCGGACGAACCCGAACACCTGGCTCAGGCCCAGCCCGGTGCCCTTGCCAACCCCCTTGGTGGTGAAAAAGGGATCGAAGGCCCGCGCTGCCACTTCGGGGGTCATGCCGGTGCCGCTGTCGGTCACCGCGATCTCGACATAGTCGCCGGGCTGCAGTTCCAGCTCCGCCGCCTCGGCCGCCTCGAACCGGGCATTGGCGGTGGCGAGCACCAGCTTGCCGCCATGCGGCATCGCGTCGCGCGCATTGACCGACAGGTTGAGGATGACGTTCTCGAGCTGGTTGGGATCGGCGAGCAGCGGCGACACGCCGGCGGGCAGCACGGTTTCCACCGTGACATCGTCGCCCAGCGTGCGGACGAGCAGCTCGATCATCCCGCGCACCATCTCATTGGCATCGATCGCCATCGGGGCGAGCGGTTGCTGGCGCGAGAAGGCGAGCAGCCGCTGGGTGAGCGTGGCGGCGCGATTGGCGCCTTCGCGGGCGGCGCTGATATATTTGTCGAGGTCCCGGTTGCCCTGCTTCACGCGGCGCTCGAGCAGGTCGAGCGCGCCGATCACCACGGCGAGCATGTTGTTGAAGTCGTGTGCGATGCCGCCGGTGAGCTGGCCCACCGCCTCCATCTTCTGTGCCTGGCGCAACCGTGCCTCGGCCGCCATCAGCTGCTCGGTCCGCTCGCGCACCGCTGCTTCCAGCGCCTCGCGCGACCGGGCGAGGACTTCGCGCGCATCGACGATGTCCTGGATGTCGGTGCAGGTGCCGAACCAGCGGGTGATCGCGCCCTGCTCGTCGCGCACCGGCTGGGCGCTGCCGAGCACCCAGCGATACCGGCCCGATCGATGCTTGAGCCGATATTCGATCCGGTAGCGCGCGCCGGTGGCCAGGCTCTGGCGCCAGACGGCCCAGGCGCGCTCCTGGTCCTCGGGATGGAACATGTCGTTCCAGGCCTCGCCGTCGGTGCTGCCCGCCGGCACGCCGGTATATTCGTACCAGCGGTCATTATAGTAATCGTGATAGCCGTCGGGTTGGGTCGACCACACCATCTGGTCGATCGAATTGGCGATGGCGCGGAACTTGGCCTCGCTCTCACGTAGCGCCGCGACGGCCTCGATCCGCTCCACTGCATCCCAGGTCGTCTCGGCCACCGCTTCGATGAACGCGACTTCCTCCGGCGACCAGCGGCGCGGCTCGGCGGTATTGAGCGACATCACGGCCACCCATTGCCCGCCGCGCAGCAGCGGGACGCCGACGCCGGCACCGGCGAAATGGGCGAGGCCGGGCGCCTGTCTCGCGATGTCGTCCAGCACGACGCTGTGCCCGATGCGATAGGCCCGGGCATTGTCGCCCAGCGCCTCGATCGCCAGCGTGCCTTCAAGCGGCGCCAGCCGGTCACTGGCCCAGGAGGGGCCGAAGCGCACTTCGGCGCCGTGCACCCGGTAGAAGCTCACCCGGTCGAGCCGCATCTGCTCGCCCAGGGCGGCGGCGGTGAAGCGCATCACCGCGTCGGCGGTATCGAGCGTGCGCTGCTGGTCGGCCAACGCGCCCAGGAATGCCTGGGCCTCGTTCGCTTCGCGGAGCTCTTCGGCAGCGTCGCGCGCGGCTTCCTCGGCCAGCTTGCGCTCGGTGATGTCGAAGGCGACGCCGGGGAAGCGCAGCGGATCGCCATTCTCGTCGAAGGTCGCCCGGCCCTGCGCGCTCACCCAGCGCGCGGTACCGTCGGGCTGGAGCAGCCGATATTCCTCGTTGAACGGCATGCGCTCCTGCAGCGTGCGGGCGATCCCCGCCTCGAGCCTGGGGCGATCCTTGGGGTGCACGTTGACGAAGAACTGCTCGATCGGGGTGCCTTTGCCGGCAAGCGCTTCGTCCACCCCGTAGAGTCGCAGGAAGCGCGCATCGGCGGTAACCAGGTTGGCGGGCACGTCCCAGACCCAGGTGCCGACGCCGAGCGAGGCGTTCAGCGCCAGTTGCAGGCGCTCCTCGCTTCGGCGCAGTGCTTCCTCGGCGCTGGTCCGCTCGGTGACGTCATTGGCGGCAACGAAGATGTCGGTCGGGTTGCCGTTTGCATCCTTGATCGGCTGGTAGACGAAATCGAGGAAGCGCGTCTCGGGTGGTGCGCCGGGCTGGCGCTGGAGCAGTACCGGAATGCCGTCGGCGCGAAACGGCTCGCCGCTCACATAGACGCTGTCGAGCAGCGAGACGAAGCCCTGGTCGACCACCTCGGGCAGCGCCTCGGCGACGGTCATCCCCAGTACCGGGCGACCGCCGACCAGCGCGAGATATTCGGAATTGGCGAATTCGAAGCGATGCTCGGGCCCGTGGAGCAGCGCGATCGCCCCCGGCGCCTGCTCGAACAGGTCGCGCAGCCGCGCTACTTCGGCGAGCCGTGCGCGCTCGGCGAGCACCGTGCGCGTGGTCTCATTGCCCTGGTTGAGCATGCCGGAGACGCGGCCTTCGGCATCGCGCACCGGGGTGAAGCTGTAGTTCCACCAGGTTTCCTGCGGGCGACCGTTCCGCGCCATCATGAGGCGCTGGTCGTAGATCGCGAAACCGCGGCCGGTGGCGAGCACTTCGCGCATCTGCGGGCCGACGATATCCCAGATATCCGCCCATACCTCGCCGCCAGGCCGGCCCAATGCCCAGGGATGCCGCTCGGCCGGGATCGGCGCCCAGGCGTCGTTGTAGAGGAGGAAGAGCTCGGGCCCCCAATAGACCGCGGTGGGGAAGGTCGAGCCCAGTGCCACGTCGAGCGCGAATTTCAGCGCCTCGGGCCAGGTTTCGGGCGGGCCGAGCACATGGTTCGACCAGTCGAACGCACGAATCCGCGCCGCCATCTCGCCTTCGTGATCCAGAAAGCGCAACGCAGCCCCCATGACCCTTCGATGCGGGGCGTGCGCGGCCGAGTCAACTGACTGGATCAACTCGACTTGGCCGCGCGGACGGCTATGGATGGGGCAAAGGAGAGACTTATGAAGCTCGCAAGCCTGAAGAGCGGCCGTGACGGCAAGCTGGTCGTCGTTTCCACCGATCTGGCCTGGTATGCCAGTGCCGACATGATCGCCCCGACCCTGCAGGCGGCGCTCGACAATTGGGACCGGGTGGAAGCCGATCTGCGCAACCTCGCGACCGATCTCGATCATGAGGTGATCCCGCGCGAGCGCTTCCACGAGCGGCTCGCCGCCGCACCCCTGCCGCGTGCGTTCCAATGGGCGGACGGCTCGGCCTATGTGAACCATGTCGCGCTGGTGCGTCAGGCGCGGAATGCCGAGATGCCCGACAGCTTCTGGCATGATCCGCTGATGTACCAGGGCGGCAGCGACGGCTTCCTCGGTCCGCGCGACGCGATCCCGCTCGCCGATGAGAGCTGGGGCTGCGACCTTGAGGGCGAAGTGGTGGTCGTCACCGGCGACGTGCCGCTCGGGGCTTCGCGCGAAGAGGCGCTCGCCGCGATCCGCCTGGTCGGCCTCACCAACGACGTTTCCCTGCGCAACCTGATCCCAGGCGAGCTCGCCAAGGGCTTCGGCTTCTTCCAGTCCAAGCCGGCCAGCGCCTTCTCGCCGGTCTTCGTCACGCCCGATTCGCTGGGCGACTGGTGGCAGGACGGCAAGCTGCACCGCAAGCTGATGGTCGATGTTAACGGCCAGGCTTTCGGTCGCGCCGATGCCGGCGTCGACATGACCTTCGATTTCGGTACGCTCGTCGCCCACGCCGCCAAGACGCGCAAGCTGGGCGCCGGCACGATCATCGGCTCGGGCACGGTTTCGAACCGGGGCGAGGATGGCGGCCCGGGCAAGCCGGTGAGCGAAGGCGGCGTCGGCTATTCCTGCCTCGCCGAGATCCGCACGATCGAGACGATCCGCGGCGGCGCCCCGGTCACGCCGTTCCTCAAGAAGGGCGACACGGTGCGCATCTGGGCCGAGGACGACAAGCACCACCCGATCTTCGGCGTGATCGAGCAGACCGTCGGGGGCTGAATGACGCGGGAGGATCGGCTGTTCGAGCGCGCCCGCGCGATCATGCAGCGGCGGGCCAATGGCCATTACCGGCCGATCCTCCGCCATCTCGCCCGGCGCGGTCATGCGCATGCGATGCTGGAACTGGCCGGGCTGTTCAGCCAGGGTAACGATCCGGCGGACCTGGGCGTGATGTCTCGGGCGGGAACACCGGCCTGGCTCTATCGGCGTGTGTGGGTGCGGGGTGGCCCGTATGCGTGCCTCGCCGCGCAGAATCTTGCGATGAGCCGGTTCAACATCGGGGATTTGCACGGCTACCGCCTGTGGCTGCGGCGGGCCCAGATGCTCGGCGACAACGATTCCGGGTTGGAACTCGATCGCTTCGAGACGCGGCTGCCCTTTGGTGATGCGCGCGCGATCGGGCGTGGCCGCCCCTGGCGTCGCAACGAGCGCTGAGCCGGTTGCGAACGGCGGAACGAGTGCCGATCTCCGCATCATGACGGGCGAGCGCTTCTATACCGTGTTCGAGACCGTGGCGGGGTTCGCCGCGATCGGCTGGAACGGCACGGGCATCAACAGCTTCCGGTTGCCGGCGGGCACCGCGGGCGAGGCCGAACGCGCGCTGCTCCGGCGCCTTCCGGACGCGAGGGCGGTGGTTCCGCCTTCGCCGGTGCAGGCGGTAATCAACCAAGCCCTGCGCTATTTTGCCGGGGAGCGTGTCGACTTTGCAGCCGTGCCCGTTGATCTCGGGCCGCAACAGCCCTTCTTCGAGCGGGTCTACACCGCGGTCCGCCGCCTCGGCTGGGGCGAGACTGCGACCTATGGCGCGATCGCGAAGCTGCTCGATGCCGGCCCTGAATTCGCCCGCGATGTCGGCCAGGCGATGGCAGCCAATCCGGTGCCGCTGATCATCCCCTGCCACCGGGTGACGGCGGCGAACGGGCGGATCGGCGGCTTTTCGGCGCCCGGCGGTTCGCATTCCAAGGCGCAGATGCTCGCGATCGAGGGTGTGGAGGTGCGGGACGGCGTGGTCACTCGTGACGTGCCGCAGCTGGGATTGGGTTTCTAGAAGCCGAACCCGCCCTGCCGTTCGATCAGTGGCCAGCGGCCCAGTTCGATATGCCGGTGCGCGCCCAGGATCGAATGGATCAGCACGAAGTCGGTCGCGTCCCAGCCGATCGGCTCGATCGTCCGCGTGAACGGCCGGCCCTTGCGGTAGAGCAGAGTGACGTGCGGGTGGAAATCCCAGGCGCCGCGCAGCAGTCCGGCGTGGCGCAGCCCGTCCTGCAGCTTGCGGCCCAGTTCGGCCAACGCATCGATCCTGCGGCTGGGCTTGAGCGCGATCGTCTCGTTGCCGGCGGAGACCCGGTCGAGCCGTACCGGCACCGGCGCGGCGGAGACCTGCTCGCCGATCTCGATCAGCCGCTTCATCTCGGCATAGGGCTGGCGCGCATAATCCTCGGTGATGCCGAGCGTGATGTGCAGCCGGTCATTCTCGACGATGGTCTCGGCCAGCCCCAGCTGGTCGCGCTGCACCCCGATCAGGTTGCGGGCGAGCGGCGAGGGGCGAAGCGCATAGAAGAAACGGTTTCCAGGCATCAGTGGAAGTCCCTTGAGCGTACCGGGATCAGGTCCGGCGTCTTGAGGCTGCGGCGGGGCGGCCAGCTTTCGAGCGCGCGCTGGCGCGGCAGCTTGAGCCGGTCGCGGGGATCGATCTCGCCGCCATGCGTCGCGCCGTCACCGGGCATGGTCATGCGGGGAAGTTCGAGCTCGCCGACTTCGCGCAGCCACGGAGTGAGGTCGGTGATCTGCTCGGCGACCAGGTGGATCACGATCCCCTCGCGCTGCACCTTGCCCTTGATCGCCAGCATCGTGGCGGACATCACGGTGCGGCGATTGGCCTCGAACCGGTCCGCCCAGAGCACGGCATTGGCGATGCCGGTCTCGTCCTCCAGGGTGACGAACACCACGCCCTTGGCGCTGCCCGGCCGCTGGCGGACCAGGATCAGTCCGGCGACTTCCACCCTCTGGCCATCCTTCATGTTCAGCAGGTCCGCGCACTGCGCGATCCGTCGTGCCGCCAGGCGATCACGCAGGAAAGTGAGAGGATGGGCGCGCAACGAGAGCTGGGTCGCGCGATAATCCTCCACCACTTCGCGGCCGGCGCTGAGGGGGAGCAAGGCCACCTGCGGCTCGACCACTTCGGCCACGGTTGCACCCTCGCGTGCATCGGCAGCGGCGAACAAGTCGAGCGGTGCCTGGCTGAGCCCCTTGATCGCCCAGAGCGCCTGGCGCCGGTTGAGGCCCAGCGCCTGGAAGGCATCGGCGCGGGCGAGCCGTTCCAGCGCGGCCGGCTTCACCCGGGAGCGGCGCCAGATATCCTCGATCGACGTGAAGGGGGCTTCTGCGCGGGCGTCGAGGACCTTGCGCGCATCTTCCTGCGCCAGTCCCTGCACGATCCGCATGCCGAGTCGGATCGGCTGCAGGCTCTTCCAATCCGCCTCGGTGCCGCAGAAACGTGCGTCCTGTTCGCGCAGGTTCGGGCCCTCGGGTACCATCCGCGTGTCCCAGTCGCTGTCGTTGATGCACACGGCGCGCGCCTCGACACCGTGGGTGCGGGCATCGCGGATCAGCTGCGCGGGCGCGTAGAAGCCCATCGGCTGCGCATTGAGCAGCGCGGTGCAGAACACGTCCGGATGATGGCATTTCATCCAGCTCGAGGCATAGGCGATCTTGGCGAAGCTGGCGGCGTGGCTCTCGGGGAAGCCGTAATTGCTGAAGCCCTTGATTTGCTCGACCAGCTGCGCGGCGAAGGTCTCGTTGATGCCGTTGCGGCGCATGCCTTCGATCAGCTTCGGGCCGAATTCGCCGATATCGCCGCTCGACTTGAAGGTCGCCATCGCCCGGCGCAGCCGGTCGGCCTCGCTCGGCGTGAAGTCCGCCCCGACGATCGCCACCTGCATCGCCTGCTCCTGGAACAGCGGCACGCCCAGCGTCTTCTTCAGCACCGCTTTCAGCCTGGGCGAGGGATAATCGACCAGCTCCGGATTCTGCCGGCGTTTCAGATAGGGATGCACCATGTTGCCCTGGATCGGCCCTGGCCGGACGATCGCGACCTGGATGGCGATGTCGTAGAAGCAGACCGGCTTCATTCGCGGCAGCATCGACATCTGCGCGCGGCTCTCGATCTGGAACACGCCGAGCGTGTCCGCCTGCTGGATCATCTTGAAGGTCAGGGGGTCTTCCTCCTGCATCTTCGGCGAGGCCAATGTCAGGTAGGTCCGCTTGTGCTCCGCCAGCAGGTCGAACGTGCGTCGCATGCAGCCGAGCATGCCGAGGCCGAGGATATCGACCTTCATGAAGCCCAGCTCCTCGATATCGAGCTTCTCCCATTCGACGACATGGCGTTCGGCCATGGCCGCGGGCTCGACCGGGATCAGGTCGTGCAGCTTGTCGCGGGTCAGCACGAAGCCGCCGGGATGCTGCGACAGATGGCGCGGTGTGTTCACCAGCTGGCGCGCCAGTTCCAGCGTCAGCGCCAGCCGCGGGTCGCTGCGATCGAGGTTGAGCGCGTCGGCATGCTTGTCGTCGACGTCGTTCGACCAACCCCAGACCTGCGAGGAGAGCGCCGCGGTCATGTCTTCGGGAAGGCCCATCGCCTTGCCGACTTCGCGCAGCGCACTGCGCGAGCGGAAGCGGATGACGACGGCAGTCAGCGCGGCATGGTCACGGCCATAGCTGTCATAGATCCACTGGATCACTTCCTCGCGTCGCTCATGCTCGAAGTCGACGTCGATGTCGGGCGGCTCCTTGCGTTCGGTCGAGATGAAGCGCTCGAACAGCAGCTGGTGGACGATCGGATCGATCGACGTGATGCCGAGCGCGAAGCAGATCACCGAATTGGCGGCGCTGCCCCGCCCCTGGCAGAGGATCTGCTGGCTGAGCGCGAACTGGACGATCGAATTCACGGTGAGGAAATAGGGCGCATAGTCCATCTGCTCGACCAGCCCGAGCTCGTGCCGGAGCAGGTCCTGATGCGCCTGCGAGGGCTTGCCCGCGAATTTCTGCTTGAGCCCGTTCCAGGCGAGCGCGGCGAGCGCTTCCTGCGCGGTGCGGCCATCGAGGACTTCTTCCTCGGGATATTGATGCTTCAGCTCCCGCAGCGAAAAGGTGCAGCGTTCGGCGATCGCTTCCGAAGCCGCCAGCGCTTGCGGATAGTCGCGAAAGCGTCGCGCCATTTCCGCGGGCGACTTTAGGTGCCGGTCGGCGTTGCGCTCGCGGCGGAAGCCGAGTTCGTCGATCGTGCATTTCTCGCGGATCGCCGTGACCACGTCCTGCAGCATCCGCCGGTCGGGCGTATCGTAGAGGACATCGCTGGTGGCGAGCGGGGTGAGCCCGAAGCGCCCGGCGGCAAGATTGAGTTCGTGCAGTCGCAGTGCGTCGCCCGGGCGGCGATGCTGGGTGAGGCAGAGATGGCCGCTTGCCCCGAAGATATCCGCCATCCAGCGGAGTGAAACCGGATCACCGGTATCGGCCAGTCCTGGCACCAGCGCGCCGACCAGCCCCTGTGCGGCGTTGGCCAGATCGTCCCAATGGAGGAAGCATTGGCCTTTTTCGCCCTTCTGCGCATCGGCGCGCGACTTGCCGAGAGTGAGCAGCCGGGTGAGCCGGCTCCACGCCGTGCGATCCTCGGGCCAGACCAGCACCGAACTGCCATCGACCAGGTCGAGCCGGCAGCCGGCGATCATCCGGATCGGCACGCCGAGCGCGCTGAATTGCTCGGCGGCCACCAGCGCGCGCACCACGCCGCCCACCGAATTGCGGTCGACGATGCCGAGCGCCGGCAGGCCGAGCAGGGCGGCCTGCCGGAACAGATCCTCGGGTGAGGACGCTCCGCGCAGGAACGAGAAATGCGTCGTCACCTGGAGTTCGGCATAGGTCATCCGAACACGCCGTGGAGATACCAGCTGAGGTCGCCGGTCGCCGCGCGCTCGCCATCGCCGGCGCGGAACAGCCAGTAGCGGCGGCCGGCCTCGTCCTCGACGCGGAAATAGTCGCGCACGCTCAGCCGCTCGGCATCGCGCTTCCACCATTCGCCCTGCACCCGCTCGGGCCCATCGGCGCGGATCACCTGGTGCGGGCGCCCGCGCCAGGTGAAGCGGCGGGGGGGCTGGTCGGGCAGCTCGGCGATGACGTGATCGAGCCGTTCGGGCCGGCGCAGCAGCCGGGCGGGCTTGGGCCAGGCCGGATGCCAGGGATGGAGCGCGGCGCTGCGATCGAGCTGGCGGACATCGTCGACCTTCGGACGCTCGCCGCTGCGTATGGGAGGGTCGAGCACCGGCGCCCGTGCCAGGGAGCGCTCGGGCATGTCGCTTTCCACGGCACGCATCCGCCACATCGCGTCCTGGCCGATCCGGGTCGCCAGCGTGTCCACCAGCGTGGTGATGTCGGGCGCCGCTTCCTCGTCGAGCCGTTCGACCACCGGTTCGGGCCCGAGCGGCGCGGCGCGGCGGACATGCAGGGTGATCGCGTCGATCCCATAGCCCGGCTCGACATCCTCGATCCGCCGCTTGAGCAGGCGGAGCAGATGCGCGGGGTCGCGATTGGGCCGGGCCAGGCCGATGCGGATGCGCTGCGGCACCCCGTCGATCCGATCGGCGATGCATTCGAGCGCCTGCACCCCCAGCCCTTCGTCCTCGAGCGCGGCGGCAAGGCGCGGAGTGAGCTGGCCCAGCCAATGCTCGATGGCCTCGGCGCTGGCGATCGGCTCGGCGAAGCGCTGCCGCACGGCGATGCTTTCGGGCGGGATCACCGGATCGAGCGGCTCGGCGATACGACCCAGCGCCTGGTCGAGCCGCAGGACCGTCGCAGCGCCGAAGCGGCGCGTGAGCGGTGCGCGGGGCAGGGCGGCGAGTTGACCGATCCGGTCGACTCCCAATCGCTTGAGCAGCTCCGCTGCGGCTTCGTCGATGCGCAGCGCCGGCGTGGGCAGCCCGGCCAGCGCACGCGCCTGTTCGCCCGGCGGGCAGAGGCAATGGCCATGATAGCGTGCCAATGCCCAGGCGGCGCCGGGCGTGTCGGCGATCGCGATCCGCGCGGTGAAGCCGGCGCGCGCGAGCAGGCGGACGATGTGTCGCGCCATTTTCGCTTCGCCGCCGAACAGATGCGCGGTGCCGGAGAGATCGAGGAACAGCCCGTCCTCGCCCGACAGCGCCACGCAGGGCGACCAGCGCCGGGCGGCGAGGATGGCGAGGCTTCTTAGCGAAGCGAGATCGCCCTCGGGATCGGCGGGGCGGATGTCGAGCCCGGGGACCTGCGCGCGTGCCTGGGTCACCGCCATGCCGGGCCGCAGTCCCAGCGCCTGGGCGGCGGGACAGGCGGCGGCGATCTCGATCCGGCTGCCGTTGCGCAGGGTGGTGATAAGCGGGGCGAATTCCAATTCCCTCTCCCGCTTGTCGGAGAGGGTGGCCGAGCGCAGCGAGGTCGGGTGAGGGTGTGAACGAGCCGCGTCCGAGCCACCCTCACCTTGAGCTTCTCTCGCAAGCGGGAGAGGGAGAGAGTCATCCTCCCGGGCCCATTTCGCGCCCGGCCGCCAATGCCCCGCATGCTGTGCGGGCTTGCGCAAGGGCGCCTGGGGCGTGGGGAGGGCGCGCGCGTCAGGCTGCGCGGCGGGGCGCCGTTCCGCCCGCCACAGCCTTTCGATTGGCCATAACGGGAGGAAGAGCGCAGCGACCCGTTGCATCGCATGCCTCCACGATTGTCTCGAAACCTTCTCCCCCCTTTTGCCGCGCCAGCGCCAGCTTCCAGCGTGGTCGGCCGACACCGGCCACGGGCAGGGGCGTCGAGGGCGCGCAGGTCACCCGCCAGCGCGTCACCGCCGCCGATGGCATGGCGATCGGATCGCTGCCTTCGCGGCCCGCGCGTTTCATCAGCAGGGCGATCGTCCGCCCGCCCTCGGCCGCCAGCTGCAGGCGGCGGGTCGCGGTCATGTCCGCGCGCTTGGCTTCGCCGATCACCGCGCCGAGCCCACGATGGCGCAGCCCTTCCTCCATCACCGCGAGCAGCTCGGCATCGTCCTTGGCTTCGGCATAGATCAGGCGCTTGGGATCGAGGCCCGACTGGGCGAGCCCCGGCGCGAACAGGTCGCGCCGCCGGACCACCCAAAGCACCGGCCCCCAGGCGCGCGCCGCGATGCCGGCGAGGAACAGCGTTGCCGCGCAATCATCCGCCATGTCGCTGGTGCCCGCCGCAACTTCGTGCAGTGCGTCGAGCCGCAACCCCTCGTCCGCCAGCCGCGAATCGATCTCCGGGATCCCGAAGGGCAATGCCGGGCGCCGGCGGAATCCGCCGGTCTCGAGCCCTTTCAGGCTCTCGCGCAATTGCTTCAGGACGGCAGGATCGGCCATGGCCTCACGACTCGGGAGAACGGAATGTTCTTATTGTGTTCCCTATTCGTCCGGAGTCAATTGCCATTCCGCCCCAGCCCCCTAAGCTGGCCGCAATCGCAGAATTCAGGGGACCCCGCGCAGATGATCCGCAACTTCAGCCGCCGTCAGGCGCTTCTCGGCACCAGTGCCGCACTTGCCACGCCTTTCCTGGGGAGCCTGATGGCCCACGCTGCCGAACCCGTCGATGCCTCGCTTTTGCTCAAGCCCTGGCCGGGCGGCTATGGCGGCGTGCCCCCCTGGGACAAGTTCAAGGCCGAGATGTTCCCCGCCGCTTTTGAAGTCGCGGTCGCCGAGCAGCGCCAGGAGATCCACGCGATCCGCAACGCGCGCAGCGCCTCCACTTTCCACACCGTGATCGAGCCGATGCAGAAGGCCGGCGACACGATGGACCGCGTGTTGTCGGCCTGGGGCGTCTACACCAGCAACCTCGCCGACAAGCAGGTGCAGGCGATCGACCGCGAGTGGAGTCCCAAGCTCACCAAGGCGAATGATGAGCTGTTCCTCGATCCCCTGCTCTTCGCCCGGGTGAAGGGGGCGTATGACACGCGCGCCCGGCAGAAGCTCGATGCCCAGCAGACTCGCCTGCTCGAGCGGAGCTATCGCGGCTTCGTTCGCCGCGGCGCCGCGCTCTCCGATGCCGAGCGCGCCGAAGTCAGCCGCCTCAACCAGGCGCTCGCCTCCGCCTTCTCCGATTTCAGCCGCAAGCTGCTTGCCGACGAGGAGACCTGGATCGTCCTCGACAGCGAAGCCCAGCTCGCCGGCCTGCCGGACAGCTTCAAGGCATCGCTCGCCAGTGCCGCGACCGAGCGCGGGCTCACCGGCAAATGGGCGGTGGTCAACACCCGCTCCTCGGTCTCGCCCTTCCTCACCTACTCGACCAACCGCGGCCTGCGCGAAAAGGTCTGGCGCGCCTTCGTCTCGCGCGGCGACAATGGCAATGCCAGCGATAACAAGGCCGGCATCGCCGAGATCCTCAAGCTGCGCCAGCAGCGTGCGAAGCTGCTCGGTTTCAAGAACCATGCATACTATCGCATGGACGACACCATGGCCGAGACCCCGGCCAATGCGATGAAGCTGATGATGGCGGTGTGGCCTGCCGCCCGCGCCCGCGTCGCCGAAGAAGTCGCCGACATGCAGGCGCTCGCCGACGCCGAAGGCACCAGGGGGGAAGGCCCGAAGATCACCATCGAGCCCTGGGACTATCGCTTCTATGCCGAGAAGGTCCGCAAGGCGAAGTACGACCTCGATGAGAGCGAGGTGAAGCCGTATCTCGAGCTGAACAACATCCTCCAGGGCGCCTTCTACGCCGCCGGCCGGCTCTATGACCTGGGCTTCAAGGAAGTGAAGGACGTGCCGGTGTTCGACCCGGCAGTGCGCACCTTCGAGGTTACCGACACGCGTACCGGCAAGAATATCGGCGTCTTCTATTTCGACGGCTATGCCCGCTCGGGCAAGCGCTCCGGCGCCTGGGCCACGCGCTATCGCGGCCAGCAGAAGTTCGGCGGCGCCCGCAACACGCTCGCCTCGAACAACAACAATTTCGTCAAGGGCGGCGCCGGCGAGCCGACTCTGATCAGCCTCGACGATGCGACCACGCTGTTCCACGAGTTCGGCCATGCGATCCACAGCCTGCTCCAGAACATCACCTATCCGGGGCTCGCGGGCACGCCGCGCGATTTCGTGGAGTATCCCAGCCAGGTGAACGAGAACTGGCTGCTCACCCGCGACGTGCTCGACAAATACGCCAAGCACTACAAGACCGGCGCGCCGATGCCGCAGGCGCTGGTCGACAAGATCGAGAAGTCCTCCACCTTCAATCAGGGCTTCGACACGGTCGAGTATCTCGCCTGCGCGATCCTCGACATGCAGCTGCACGATCGCGAAGTGCCGGTCACCGACATCGCCGCGTTCGAGAAGGAAGCGCTTGCCGCGCTCGGCATGCCCAGGGAGATCGTGCTGCGCCACCGGCTGCCGCAGTTCAGCCACCTCTTCTCGTCGGACGCCTATTCGGCCGGCTATTATTCCTATCTCTGGTCCGAAACGATGGACGCGGACACCTGGGCGGCGTTCCAGGAAACCGGCAATGTCTGGGACAAGGCCACGGCCGACCGCTTCCGCGCCACCCTGCTTTCCACCGGCAACGAGACCGACCGCAAGCTCGCCTATCGCGCGTTCCGCGGGCGCGATCCGGACGTGTCGGCACTGTTCAAGCGGCGCGGCTTCCCGGTCGCGTAAGCCTCCTAACCCCTTGCCTTCCGCTTCCCCGGCGAAAGCCGGGGAGCAGTATTGAACATCGGTCGGGCTCGAATTCCCAGCGGCCCACCCGGCATTTCAGGTCAGCACCCCTGACCTACTTGCGTCAGTCTTTGAAATTTTATAACAAAGGTGCGAAACGTGATTCCCGAGCGTTTGGCAACGGGAACCTATGTCCGGAGAGTCCATGTGAGCGAGCGCGACCGCGCCAACCTGCCCCCGCTTGCGTTGCACGTGCCCGAGCCGCGCTTCCGCCCGGGTGACGAGGCGGACTTCAGCGACATCGTGGTGCCGCCCGCCGGCGCCACCCGCCGGCCCGACACCGCCGACCGTGCCGACAGCTTCCATGAGCTGGCCTATGGCCTGGTCCGCGTCCTCGATGACGAAGGCAATGCCGTCGGCCCCTGGGATCCGCGGCTCGATGCGGATGCCAAGCGCCGCATGCTCCGGTCGATGGCACTCACCCGCGCGTTCGACGAGCGCATGTTCCGCGCCCAGCGCCAGGGCAAGACCAGCTTCTACATGAAGTCCACCGGCGAGGAGGCGGTGTCGATCGGCGCGGCGAGCGCGCTCGCCAGCGATGACATGTGCTTCCCCTCCTATCGCCAGCAGGGGATCCTCATCACGCGCGGCTATCCGATCGTGTCGATGATGAACCAGATCTATTCGAACAAGGCCGATCCGCTCGAGGGCCGCCAGTTGCCGATCATGTATTCCTCGAAGGAATTCGGCTTCTTCTCGATCTCGGGCAATCTCGCGACGCAATATCCCCAGGCCGTCGGCTGGGCGATGGCGAGCGCGGCCAAGGGCGACACCCGCATCTCCGCCACCTGGTGCGGTGAGGGCTCGACCGCCGAGGGCGACTTCCACTCGGCGCTCACCTTCGCGACCGTCTACAAGGCGCCGGTGATCTTCAACGTCGTCAACAATCAGTGGGCGATCAGCTCCTTCTCGGGCTTTGCCGGGGCCGAGGCGACCACTTTCGCGGCGCGCGCGATCGGCTATGGCATCGCCGGCCTTCGCGTCGACGGCAATGACGCGCTGGCGGTGTACGCCGCGACCGAATGGGCCGCCGAGCGCGCGCGGACCAACCAGGGCCCGACGCTGATCGAGCATTTCACCTATCGCGCCGAAGGCCATTCGACCTCGGACGATCCGACCGCGTACCGTTCGGCCGGCGAGCCCAATGCCTGGCCGCTCGGCGATCCGATCCGCCGCCTCAAGGAGCATCTCATCAAGCTCGGCGAATGGGACGAGGAGCGCCACGCCGCGCAGGACCTCGAGCTCGCCGAGCTGGTCAAGGCATCGCAGAAGGAAGCCGAGAAGAACGGCATCCTCGGCCACGGCATGCACCAGCCCTTCGAATCGATGTTCGAAGGCGTGTTCGAGACGATCCCCTGGCACCTCAAGGAACAGCAGCAGCAGATGCTCGACGAGCAGAAGGCGGCAGGCCTGTGACCCTGGTCCTCACCCGCCGCGCGCTGGTGAAGGGGGCTTGTGCGCTCGGCGCGCTTGCGCTGCTCCCGCCCGGCCTGCTCCACGCCGCCCCGATCGGCGATCCCGAGACGATCGACCTCGCCGTCTCGCCGACGCGCTCGACCAAGCTGCTGATCTGGAAGCCCGCCAGCCCCCGGGGCGTGGTGCTGTTCTCGACCGGCCATGGCTCCTGGCCCGAGCGCTATGCGCGGCTGATCTCGGTGCTGCTTGGCGAGGGCTTTGTCGTGCTCGCGCCGCTGCATGTCGATTCGATGCACTATCCTGAGCGCGAGAAGTTCACCTTCCTGTCCTCGTTCACCGAACGGCTGGCCGACATGCGCGCCACCGCTGCCCATGCCGCCAGGGCCTTTCCCGTGCTGCCGGTGATCGCGGCGGGGCACAGCTACGGCACGCTTACCTCGCTGTGCCTCGGTGGTGCGCTTCCGAACTTCAAGGGACGCATCCCTGCGGTGAAGGCGGTGCTCGGCTTCTCGTCGCCCGGCAAGCAGCCCGGCCTGGTTCCGGACAGTGCGTATAGCAGCGTCCAGGTGCCGGTGATGATGGTGACCGGCACTGCGGACGCGCTGCCGCCGGTCATGGGCCATGCCACCCCGGCGAGCGAACATCTCTTCCCGGCGGAGACTGCACCGGCGGGCACCTATGCACTGGTCGTCGAGGGCGGCGATCACCAGCTGGTCGACGACGCCGTCCGCTTCCCGCGCACCGAGGCGCCGGTGAAGCTGTTCGTCGAGGCCTATGGCCTGGGCGACGCCGGCGCGCGCCGCAAGCTCGATACATGGAAACCTTCGGCGGGCGACCGCTGGACCCTTCGCAAGGCACAGGCATGACCGAGATGGTCACCGAGACGGGTGCAACCACCCAGATGAACATGATCCAGGCGATCAACTCCGCCATGGACGTGATGATGGCGCGCGACCCGAACGTGGTCGTGATGGGCGAGGATGTCGGCTATTTCGGCGGCGTCTTCCGCGCCACCGCCGGGCTCCAGGCCAAATATGGCAAGACCCGCGCCTTCGACACGCCGATCACCGAGATCGGTATCATGGGCGTGGCGATCGGCATGGGCGCCTATGGCCTGCGCCCGGTCCCCGAGATCCAGTTCGCCGATTACATCTATCCGGCGCTCGACCAGCTCGTCTCCGAAGCGGCGCGCCTGCGCTATCGCTCGGCGGCGGACTTCACCGCGCCGATCACGATCCGCTCGCCCTATGGCGGCGGCATTTTCGGCGGCCAGACGCACAGCCAGTCGCCCGAGGGCATCTTCACCCATGTCTCGGGCATGAAGACGGTGATCCCCTCGACGCCGTACGACGCCAAGGGCCTGCTGATCGCGGCGATCGAGGACAATGATCCCGTCCTCTTCCTCGAGCCCAAGCGCATCTACAATGGCCCGTTCCATGGCCATTATGACCGCCCGGCCAAGACCTGGGCCGATCATCCCGGCGCCCAGGTGCCCGAGGGCCATTACCGCGTCGAACTCGGCAAGGCTTCGGTCGTCCGCCCGGGCGAGGCTGTGACGATCCTCTGCTACGGCACGATGGTCCATGTCGTCGCCAACACGGTCGAGGAACTCGGCATCGACGCCGAGATCGTCGATCTGCGCACCCTCGTTCCGCTCGACATCGAGACGATCGAGGAATCGGTGAAGAAGACCGGCCGCTGCCTGATCGTCCACGAAGCGACTCGTACCTCGGGCTTCGGCGCCGAGCTCTCGGCGCAGGTGCAGGAGCGCTGCTTCTACCATCTCGAAGCGCCGATCGAACGCGTCACCGGCTTCGACACGCCCTATCCGCATAGCCTGGAATGGGCCTATTTCCCTGGCCCGGTCCGTATCGGCACCGCCCTCAAGAAGATCCTGAAGGACTGATCCGCATGGCACGCTTCACGTTCCGCCTGCCCGATATCGGCGAAGGCATTGCCGAGGCCGAGATCGTCGCTTGGCACGTCAAGGTCGGGGACAAGGTGTCGGAGGACCAGCAGGTCGCCGACATGATGACCGACAAGGCCACGGTCGAGATGGAATCGCCCGTCTCCGGCGTGGTGGTCGCGCTGGCCGGCGAAGTCGGCGAGATGGTCGCGATCGGCTCGGGGCTGATGGTGATCGAAGTCGAGGGCGATGCCGAAGCGGCCGCGCCTGCCGCTGCCGAGACTCCTGTCGAGGATCAGGTAGAGGCGGAAACGCCGGGCGTCGAGGAAGTTGCCGAGGCTGCTCCGGCGCCCGCTCCCGCTCCGGAACCCGCACCCGTCGCCCTGCCCGAGCCGGCCCCGCACAAGCAGGTCCTCGCCAGCCCGGCGGTTCGCGCGCGTGCGAAGGATCTCGGCATCGATCTCGCCAGCGTGAAGGCGGATGGCAACCATGTCCGCCACGCCGATCTCGACGCCTATCTCCGCTACGGCAGCGCCCAGGGCTATCACGCCCCGCATGCGTCGCGTGCCCGCGAGGACTTGCCCGTCAAGGTCATCGGCATGCGCCGCCGCATCGCCGAGAACATGGCTGCATCGAAGCGCGCGATCCCGCACTTCACTTATGTCGACGAGATCGACGTGACTGCGCTCGAAGCGATGCGCGCCGACCTCAACGACAATCGCGGCCAGCGCCCCAAGCTGACCATGCTGCCGTTCCTGATCGTCGCGATCTGCCGGGCGCTGCCCGATTTCCCGATGATCAACGCCCGCTATGACGATGAGGCCGGCGTGGTCACGCGCCATGGCCGTGTCCATCTCGGCATGGCGGCGCAGACCGATGCCGGGCTGATGGTGCCGGTGATCCGCGATGCGCAGGACAAGAATGTCTGGCAGCTCGCCAGCGAGATCTCGCGCCTCGCCGAGGCCGCGCGCACCGGCAAGGCGAAGAGCGAGGAGCTGTCCGGCTCCACCCTCACCGTGACCTCGCTCGGCCCGCTCGGCGGCATCGCCACCACGCCGGTGATCAACCGTCCGGAAGTCGCGATCATCGGTCCGAACAAGATCGTCGAGCGCCCGATCTTCCAGGGCGACGAGATCGTCCGCGCCAAGCTGATGAACCTGTCGATCTCGTGCGACCACCGCGTGGTCGACGGCTGGGATGCGGCGAGCTTCGTCCAGGCGGTGAAGAAGCTGGTCGAGACCCCCGTGCTGCTGTTCGCCGACTGATGCGCTGGCGGGCGATGGAGGCGGAGGACCTCGACGGTGTCGTCGCGGTCGCCCGCATCGCCTTCCCGGACCATCCCGAGGGGCGGGCCTGTTTCGCCGAGCGGCTCGCGCTCGCGCCGGACAGTTGTTTCGTGCTCGATGGCGCGCGCGGCGTGGCCGGATACCTCATCGCCTATCCCTGGCCGCAGGGAGCCATCCCCCCGCTCGACACCTTGCTCGGCGCGCTGCCCGAGAGCCGGGCCAGCTGGTATCTCCACGATCTCGCTCTGCTTCCCGAGGCGCGGGGCGGCGGCAATGCCCGCGCCGGGCTCGCTTTGCTGTTCGCGCAGGTCGATGCGCCTATCGCGCTGGTCTCGGTCAACCAATCCGCCGGTTTCTGGCAGGCCCAGGGTTTCGTGCCCCGGGAAAGCCCCGAACTCCGCGCCAAGCTCGCCAGCTATGGCCCGGACGCCCGCTACATGATCCGCCCGGCCGGTTGACGGAGCGCCCGCAAAGCCGCAAAATCCTGCCGTCGATAAAGGGCCATGGACCGGATAGGTAAGCCCGGTCGCTCCGCTGTCCGCGGAGAACCTGTACCCCGCAAGGGGACCCGCGACGAGACGCCGGCGCAGTTGCGCGCCGGTGGCTCGGCGGGTGTGACCTGAACGATCCCATGCACGCGCCGGGCCTCAACTTGAGGAACGACCAATGCGCCTGAACCATCTCGACCTTCCCGTCCCCGACATCGCCGAGGCCCGCGCCTTTTTCGAGCGCTGGCTGGGCTTCCGCCACCTCCAGACCCTGGGCGACAACGGCCTGTCGATCCTTGTCGACGGCGCCGGCCTCGTGCTGGTGCTCAGCCGCCTCCAGCGTGGCGGCGCGCAGGGCTTCCCCGAGGGCTTCCATATCGGCTTCCACCTGGCCGACGAGGTGGCGGTGACCGCGCTCCACGCGGCGCTGGCTGCCGAGGGGCTGGCCGGCGATCCGCCCGTCCACCAGCGCGGCGCCTTCGCCTTCTACTTCATCGCGCCCGGCAAGATACTCGTCGAAATCGCGCATCGTCCGCCACCAGGCGACTGACAGGTGTCACGCCGGCCTGCTAGGAGGGGATCATGCACTTCGATCTCCTCCAGTCGATCAGCCTCGCCGGCGATGTCTCCGTTCCCAATGACGACCGCGCCGGCTTCGTGCGCGGCCATGCCTGGGTGATCGACGGCGCGACCGATCTCGGCCCGCCCGGGCTGGTCGGCAGCCAGGGCGGCGCGGCCTGGCTGGCGAGCATCGCGCACGGTGCCTTCACCGTCTCCCCGGCCGCGTCGGTCGAAGCGCTGTTCGGCGATGTCTGCGATGCGATCCTCGCTGGCTGGGAGCGCGACCGCACCCGCGATCCCGAGGATCGCTGGGAATATCCGCTCGCCTCCTCGCTCGCCACCCGGCTCGGCGAGGGCGTGCTCGAGATCGGCTGGCTCGGCGACTGTGTCGGCTTCCTCTGGTCCGGCGGCCCGGTCACCCGGCTCGGCCCGGTCCGCGAGATCCGCGATTCGGAGGCCGAACGCGCCGCCAGCCTTGCCGTGCACGGCCTGGGCAGCCCCAAGCGCTCCGCCCCGATCCTCGCCAATCTCCGCGCCACCCGCGGCCGCCCCGGCATGCGCGTGCTCAGCGTCGATCCCGAGCATATGTCGGAAGTCGCCGGCGCCAGCATCGCCTGTGCGCCGGGCGACGAGCTCTTCCTGATGAGCGACGGCTATGCCGCGCTGATCGACAGCTACGGCACCTATGACGACACGACCCTGATCGAGGCGATCCGCAGCCGCGGCCTCGCCGCTATCGCCGAGGAGCTGCGCGCGATCGAGCAGGGCGACGCCGCCTGCACCCGCTTCCCGCGTTTCAAGACCTCGGACGACGCGACCGCGCTCTGGCTGCGGATCGGCGGCTGAGCCTTACTCCCCCGCGTAGATCGAGCGGCTCAGCGCGGTGCGCACCTGCTCGCGCCCGGCAAGGATCCGCTCGCGCGCGGCCCGGTCGAGCGCCTCGGCCTCCTTCGCGATCGCCTGGCGCTTCGCGCTCACTGCCTTGAACGCCGCCGCATCGCTGCCGCTGCCGAAGCCGAAATAGCCATTGGCGTTGGTCCAGCTCTTGCGCGCGAGCAGCGTGCAGAGTTCCGCCGTCGCATCGAGCATCGCCTGCTGGTTGGCGAGCAGCGGATCGGCCTGCGCATCGCCGGCGATCTTCGCGATCCCCAGCTTGGCGGCCTTGGGCAGGCTCGCGCCGCCGATCGCCTCGGCCAGCGCCTTGCGCCGGGCGAGCCGCGCCACGCTCTGCTCGGCGGCGAGCGCGCGGACCTGCGCGATATCGCCGCAATGGCCGATCACCTGCGGGTTCTGCTGGAGCATATAGGGGCTGGTCAGCGCCCCCGCGCCGAACTTGCCCAGCGCCTCGCCATAGGCGCGCGCCGCGGCCTGGTCTTCCTTGATCGACGAAAGATAGAGGCTCGAGACCGGCCCGCGCGATGCCGCGCCGGCGGGCAGCGACGGCGTGCCGTCGGTGCCCAGCTCCATGTCGGCGAAGCTGCTGGCATCGGCGCGCGATCGCGTCTGGAACTGGCCATGCGCAACCAGCGCCGCCCCGGCGCCCGCGCCGATCAGCAGCGCCAGCGAGCCCAGCTTCCAGCCCAGCCCGGCATGGCGCGTCGTCGCCAGGAATCCGATCAGCCACAGCACCAGCCCGGCGGCAGCCCCCCCCACCAGCAGCGCCGGCAGCGGCACGGGCTCGCAGAAATGCGGCCCCAGCACGGCGGCCAGCACCAGGATGGCGCCTCCCACCAGAGTCGCGACTACCGGATGGCCATAAGGGCCTTCCCGATCCCATTCGTCAGACATGATTCCCCCTCTTGTCTGACAAGAGTAGCGAGGAAGCATTTCGGTGCAATCGCTTTGCGACGGCAAAGCGAGGCTTGCTTGCGCGCCGTCGAAGGTCCGCGCAAGGAGGCGGCATGAGCAGCAGTCCAGCGTCCGCCGATCCCGCCCGCGCTTCCGCCAATCGCGGCCTTGCGCTTGCGGTCGGCGCCTATGGCATCTGGGGTTTCCTGCCGATCTATTTCCACATCCTGTCGAACGTGCCGGCACTCCAGATCCTCGCCCACCGCATCGTCTGGTCGGTGCTGCTGCTCGGCGTGCTGGTCTTCGCGTTCGGCCGGGCAGGCGACATCTGGCGCGCGGCCCGCGGCCGCACCCTCCTCCTGCTCTGCGCCAGCGCGGCGCTGATCGCGATCAACTGGTTCGTCTATATCTGGTCGGTCGAGACGGGCCATGTGCTCGAGGCGAGCCTCGGCTATTTCATCAATCCGCTGGTCAATGTCGCGCTCGGCATGCTCGTGCTCGGCGAGCGGCTGCGGCGCTGGCAGGGCGTGGCGATCGGCATCGCCGCGGCGGGCGTGCTGGTGATGGCGCTGGAGGGCGGCGGGGCGATCCTGATCTCGCTCGCTCTGGCGCTGAGCTTCGGCTTCTACGGCCTGGTCCGCAAGGTGGTGGCGATCGATTCGCTCGGCGGGCTCACGGTCGAGACGATCCTGCTCATTCCCTTCGCCGCTGTCTGGCTGGCCTATACGGCGGGGCAGGGGACCAGCGGCTTCGGTGTCTCCACCAGCCAGAACGCGCTGCTCATCGCCGCCGGCGTCATCACCGCCACGCCCTTGCTGATGTTCGCCGCCGCCGCGCGGCTGCTGCCGCTGTCGATGATGGGGCTGCTCCAATATATCGCGCCGACGCTGCAATTCTTCGTCGCGCTGGCGCTCGGCGAGCCGCTGCGTACGGTCCACCTGGTCGCCTTCCCGCTGATCTGGGCCGGCTGCGCGCTCTACGCCTGGGACAGCATCCGCGCCGCCCGCGCACCGGTGCCGGCTGAGGCGTAAATAACGCTATCAATGTAGGATTTTGTCTGATGGGGTCGGCATATGGCCGACTCCACCGGACCCTCCATGACCTCCGAAGCCCGCGCCGCGGCTGAAGCCGAGCGCGACGCCTTCTTTGCGCGCAAGCGTGACAAGAGATTCAACATTTCTCCGGAGGAATCGCGGAAATCCGCCGAAAATTATTCAACCAATCGGTTGACTATCCCGGCTGGCGCGCAGATATTAAACCACATGGTTGAATATCGACTCGACGCCACCTTCCACGCCCTCGCCGATCCCACGCGGCGCGGCATGCTCGCCCATCTTGCCCAGGGCGAGAAATCGATCGGCGATCTCGCCCAGCCCTTTGCGATGAGCTTCGCCGGCGCGTCCAAGCACCTGAAGGTGCTCGAGGGCGCGGGGCTGGTCGCGCGGCGCAAGGTGGGACGCAGCTATATGTGCGCACTCAAGCCCGCGCCGCTTGCCGAAGCCGAGCAATGGCTGAAGCAATGGGAGAAGTTCTGGACCGTCCGCCTCGATGCGCTCGAAGCGATCATCGCCGCGGACCAGAAGGCGACCCGCTCATGACCCGGGCCACCCCGTTCCTGATGTTCCAGCACGGCAAGGCCCAGGCCGCGCTCGATTTCTGGATCGAGACCGTGCCCGGCAGCCGCATCGAGTCGGTCGAGCGCTTCGGCCCCGACGGGCCCGGCCCCGCAGGCACGATCCTCCGGGCGCATGCGGTGATCGCCGGCCAGGCGGTGATGATCCATGACAGCTTCATCACGCACGGCTTCGATTTCACCCCGAGCTGGTCCTTCTTCCTCGATGTCGCGGACGAAACCGAGTTCGACCGGCTGTTCGCGGCCCTGTCCGAGGGCGGCGGCGTGCTGATGCCGCCCGACAATTATGGCTGGAGCCCCCGCTTCGGCTGGCTGAACGACCGGTTCGGAGTCTCCTGGCAGGTCAACCTGGCATGAGTGCCCCGATCCTCAGCATCACCCGCGCATTCGCCGCGCCGGCCGAGCGCGTGTTCGATGCCTGGCTCGATCCCGCCGATGCGGCACGCTTCCTCTTCGCCACGCCGGACGGCGAGATGGTCCGCTGCGAGATCGACGCGCGGGTCGGTGGCGAGGGGCTGATCGTCGAGCGGCGCGGCACCGGGGAAGTGCCCCATCGACTGCGCTTCGAAGTCATCGAGCGCCCGCAGCGCCTCGTCTTCCTCTTCGCGGCGGGACCGGTCGAGGAAAGTGAATGGACCCGCGTCTCGATTGACATCGCGCCCAGCCACAGCGGCTGCACGCTCACCCTTACCCACGCAATGGACCCCGCCTGGGCCGCCTATGAGGACCAGACCCGCAAGGGCTGGACGATGATCCTCGAAGGCCTGGGCCGTATCACGGAGAAGCACGATGGTTGATACGCTTGCCGCCGACACGATCACCCCGCAGATGCTCCGCTTCGAGCGCGACCTTGCCGCGCCGATCGAGACCGTCTGGCAATATCTGGTCGATCCCGAGCTGCGCGCCCGCTGGTTCATGGGCGGTCCGACCGAGCCGCAGGTCGGCGGCAAGCTCGGCATGACCTTCAACCACCAGAACCTGTCCGATGGCGACGTGCCCAATCCCGAGCGCTACGCCCAGCATCAGGGCAAGGCCTGGTCGGAGACGATCACGCGCTTCGAGCCGCCGCATTTCCTCGCCTTCACCTGGGACAATGGCGATGCCGGTGAAGTGACGATCGAGCTCTTCGCCTTCGCCCCCGACCGCACCCGGCTGGTGCTCACCCACAACCGCCTGCGCGGGGCGGCGGACGCGCGCAATTTCGGCGGCGGCTGGGGCGCCCATCTCGAAGTGCTGCAGCGGCGCCTGGCCGGCGAGCCCGTGGAGAGTTTCTGGGACCTGCACGCCGCGGCCGAGAAGCGCGCGGCGGACGCGGTGGGGCTGGACTGAATCAATCCGTCGCCAAAAACCACTAACCGTCACCCCGGCCTTGTGCCGGGGTCCACTATGCCTCTCGTTTTGACGAAAGAGCTTCTTGCCCATCGCGCGCCTCCCGGTGGACCCCGGCACAAGGCCGGGGTGACGAGGGAGGAAGGCGGGCGTCAGGGAAGCTCGAACAGCCCTGCGGCCCCCATCCCGCCGGCGGTGCACATCGACACCACGACATAGCGCACCCCGCGCTTGCGCCCCTCGATCAGCGCATGGCCCACCAGCCGCGATCCGCTCATCCCGAACGGGTGGCCGATCGCGATGGCGCCGCCATTGACGTTGAGCTTCTCGGGATCGATCCCCAGCGTGTCGCGGCAATAGAGGCACTGGCTGGCGAACGCCTCGTTGATCTCCCACAGGCCGATATCCTCGACCTTCAGCCCTGCGCGCTTGAGCAGCTTCGGCACCGCGAAGACGGGGCCGATCCCCATTTCCTCGGGCTCGCAGCCGGCGGCCTGGAAGCCGCGATAGATGCCCAGGATCTCCTTGCCCTCGGCCTCGGCGGTCTTCCGCTCCATCAGGATCTGGGCGGCGGCGCCGTCGGAAAGCTGGCTGGCATTGCCCGCCGTGATGTACTTGCCTTCCTTGACGAACTGCCCGTCCTTCCAGACGGTCTTGAGCGTGGCCAGCACCTCGGCGGTGGTGCCGGCGCGGATGCCTTCGTCCTGGGTGACGGTCACCGTCGCGCTGCCGGTGCGGTTGCCTTCCTTGTCGAACAGCGCCTTTTCCACCGTGATCGGCACGATCTCCTCGGCAAAGGCGCCGTTCTCCAGCCCCGCTGCGGCACGCTGCTGGCTCATCGCGCCGAATTCGTCCTGCGCCGCGCGGCTGATGCCATAGCGCTCGGCGACGATCTCGGCGGTCTCGATCATCGGGATGTACGCCGCCGGCACCTTGCCGATCACCGACTGGTTCACATAGCGCGGAGCGTTCTTCATCGTCAGGCTGATCGATTCCATGCCGCCGGCCAGCGCCACGTCGATCTCGTCGGTCATGATCGATCGCGCGGCGAGGGCAATCGCGGTCAGTCCCGATCCGCATTTGCGGTCAAGGCTGAAGGCGGGCACGCTGTGCGGCAGCCCGGCGGCGAACAGCGCCATCCGCGCCATGTTGCCGCCCTCGGTGCCCCATTGGTTGCCCATGCCGTAGAACACGTCGTCGATCCGCGCCGGATCGATCCCGGCGCGTTCCACCGCGGCGTTCATCACATGCGCGGCGAGAACGGGCGCCTCGGTGTCGTTGAAATAGCCGCGGCCCGCCTTGCCGACCCCGGTTCGCGCGGTCGAGACGATCACTGCTTCACGCATGCTGGCACCCTTTCCCGGTTCTTTTTCGAAGATGCGGTATGGCGGCGTGGCGGGGCGATTGCAATGGCCTCGCGCCGCCCCATATCGCCCGTCGGAGGTGGTGCATGGTGAGCAAGCCGATCCTGATTCCCGGGCCCGATCATCCGATCACGATCACGCGTTCGGACGCGCATGTCGTGGTCCGTGCCGCCGGCAGGGTGATCGCGGATACGCGCCGCGCGCTCGAGCTGCGCGAGGCCAGTTATCCGCCGGTCCTCTACATCCCGCGCGAGGATGCCGACATGGCGCTGCTCGGCCGCACCGCCCATGTCAGCTATTGCCCGTACAAGGGCGACGCGTCCTATTATTCGATCGTCGGCGGCGTGGAGAATGCGGTGTGGAGCTATGAGGCGCCCTATGCCGCGGTCGAGGCGATCCGGGGCCATCTCGCTTTCTATCCCGACCGGGTCGAGGCGATCGACGTCAGTCTTTGAACACTGGCGGGCGCTTCTGCATGTTGGCGATCACCGCTTCCATCTGGTTCGGCGTGCGCAGCAGCGCGGCCTGTTCGCGGCTCTCGGCGAGCAGGATGTCGCCGGCGTCGCCCTCCAGGTTGGCGAGGCGCTTGGCGGCGCGGATCGCGTGCGGGTTGCGCCCGGCGATCGCCTGGGCCAGCGCCATCGCCTCGGCATGCGGATCCTCGGCGATGCGGGTGACGAAGCCCAGGCGTTGGGCTTCCTCGGCCTCGAACTCGCGGGCGGTATATGCCAGCTCGCGCAGCACGTCGTCGCGGACATTGCCGTGCCACAGCGCATAGCCGGCCATGTCGGGCACGATGCCCCATTTCATCTCCATCACCGACAGGCGGGTGCCGGATGCGGCGATGCGTATGTCCGCGCCGCTGGCGATCTGCAGCCCGCCGCCGAACGCGACGCCGTGGAGCGCGGCGATCACCGGCACCGGGAGGGTGCGCCAGCCCCAGGCGACCTGCTGATAGTCATTGGCCAGGCCGTGGGTGCGCGCGGCGATGTCGAGGTCCTTGGCGCCGCCCAGGCCGCTCTGCGCCATGCTCGCCATGTCGAGCCCGGCGCAGAAGCCGCGCCCCTCGCCGGAAAGGACGACGGCGCGCAGGCCGGGTTCCTGGTCCAGCCGGGCGATCGCGGCGATGATGCCGGTGAACATCGCCGGGTCGAGCGCGTTGAGCTTGTCCGGCCGGGCCAGCCTTACGTCGGCGACGCCTTCGTGGATGTCGATCGTGACACGCTGCTCGGTCATGGCTTGGCTCTCTCCCTTATATGGGGGCACGATAGCGGCGCGATCACGCCGCGCACAACCGGTAGCCGCGCCCCTTGTCGGTGCGCAGCATCGGAATCGCAAAGCCGCGATCGAGCTTTGCACGCAATCTTGAGACATGAACTTCGACAACGTTGGTGCCAGGATCGAATCCCAGCCCCCACACCGCGGACAGCAGTTCATTCCGCCCGCTCGGCCGCTCCCCCTGCCGGACGAGATGGAGCAGCAGCGCATATTCGCGGGGCAGCAGCCGGATGAGATGGCCCGCCCGCGTCACCCGCCGCTCCACCTGATCGATGCGCAGTTCGCCCAGCACGATCTCGGGCCGGCGCCGGATGCGCGCGGCAAGCCGGGCGACGATCTCCTCGACGCTGGCGGAGGCGGGCATCGCGTCCTCGGCACCGGCATCGAGCGCCAGGGCGACGCTGTCGCTATCGGCCAGCAGGAGCAGCAATGGTCCCTGCCATCCGATCGCGTGGATGCGCGCGATCGTCTCGGGCCTTCCTCTCACCAGCGCCGCATCCGCCGCCACGCCGGGTACGAACCGCACCAGCCCAAGGCCGCGTGCGGCGGCGGCTTCGGCCAGGCCGGGCATCTCCAGATTACAGGCGACGATGGCGGTCACGGTGCGAGGGTAACGGCGATAGCTCCGTTTCCGTGGCGATCATGTCCGTTACGGACCCAGTCGCGCCCGGGCGTGACCGGCGACGATACGGTCGGGATCGTCCACCGCCTTTTCGAAGCGCGCCGCCGCCTCGCCCGGCAGCGCGGAGGCAAGGGCGTCGAGCGCCGTCACCCGCATCCGGGAACAGGGGTGGTCGCGGGCAAAGCGTTCGGCCAGGTCGAGGCCGTTGCCGAGATGCACGGCAATCGCGACCAGCGCCTCGGCTGCGGTCACCGTCAGGCCTTGCGCGATCGTGCCGCGTGCGATGTCGAAGCGATACTGGTCGAGCCAGGGCTGGGCGGGATCGGCGCCGAGGATGTTGAGCGAGACCGACATGCTGTCCGGCGGCAGCTGGAGGTGGATGTCACGCCGCATCCGGTAGAGCATCAGCTTGCCCTGCTCGAGCCGCGATCGCTCGACGAAGCGCAGCCCTGCATCCTCGCCCGGCAGGCCGGCGAGCGGGGCGACATCATACTCATAATAGTCGCTCCAATAGCCCGGGCCGCGATAACCCCATGTCAGAAATGGAAAATTATGATCGTGCGGCAGATCATAGAAGAACGCCGCCGGGCCGCTGGCGCGGGTGATCGGGTCCTCGCGTGCCGGCCAGAAATTGGCGCGCAGCACATAGCGGCCATTGGGCGGGCGCAGCAGGAAGACCTGGGCGCCATAGCCATTGCCTGTGACCTGCCCGGCGCAATTCGCCTTGAGCTCGGCGATGGCGAGATCGGCGAGGAAATCCGGGTTTCGACCCAGTCGGGCAAGCAGCGGGCCCCAGCTGGCGAAGGCGTCCTCGTCACGGGCATCGACCGGGTTGGCGTCGAGCGCTTCGACCAGATCGCAGAGGCCGATCGCATTGCCCGTGCCGGGATCGATCAGGCGAGGCATGGCGTTTCCAGCTTTGCGCGCACCACAGCCAGCGTCCGGCCCGCTGCCTCGCGCACCTCCGCATGGAGGTCGCTTTCCGCCATTGCGCCCAGCCGCGGAAGGGCGGCGCGGGCGTCGAGCGCCAGCCATTCGCGCATCGCCGCCCAGCGCAGGTGGAAGGCCGGATCATGGGTCGCCTGCTCGAAGCAGGGGCCAGCATCGGCGCGGCCGGCCAGGCGGAGGAAGGCGAGCAGCATCTCGGTGCGCGAGGCGCGGTCGTCGCCGCTGGCGATACGGAGCAGCCGGCCGTCCGCGATCGCATGCTCGCGCATCAGCGGTGCCCCGGCACGGGCGGTGGCGACGAGCGTGACCACGTCAAGGGTCGCATCGGCGAGCAACTGCGCCTCGCTGCGTCCGTCGATCGCCACCACTGCGCCATCGGCAAGGTGGAGCGGCGCTTCCTCCAAACAGGGCGGAGCGGCATCAGCGCGGAATTCAGCCTCGGCAGGGGCCGTGCGCCAGCGCCGCAGCGTGGCGCCACCCGCGCGGACATAGCGCGTCACTGCCAGCCGGCCGGTGAAGGTGCAGCTGGACGGCGGGGGTCTGCGCCGCATCTCCGCCGCGCTGGTGACGCTGGCGGAGAGCTTCACCGCCGGGCATTCGAACAGCACCGCGCCGATCCGCAGCGGATCGCGGCTTACCCGGAAGGGCGGCTCGAACAGCGGATCGGCCGCAAGCACCTCGACCAGAGGGTCGAGCAGCGCCTCGGCCCAGCTGGCGTCGCATAGCATCTCCGCGGCAAGGGCAATCGCTGCTTCCCCATCGCCGGCGGGGCAGTCGGCGAAGCGGGCGGCGAGCGTGCGATAGGCAGGCCCCGCGCGCCACGCCCGTACCGTGCCGGGCGCCGCAGCCCGGGCGGTGACGATCGCGGCGCGGGTGGCCGCGTCGATCCCGTTCATGCGAAGTCGGGCACCATCTCGTAGATCAGGATCGCGATGCCGACGATCAGCTCGAACAGGTCATCGACGTCCCGATCCACGGCGGCCAGCGTGCCGTGCATCGCGACATTGGTACCCAGCTCGGCGATCTCGCCGAGATCGATCTTCAGCAACCCCATATTTCCCCCTCTTCCGGGAAGGACCCGACAAAGGGGAGGCTAGGGGCGGGTCGATATGGTGCATCTTACAAGCATGTAATTGCCCCCATTTGCGTGCCATCCGCCGCCGCGCTAGGGCCGGGCTTATGAGCCAAGCGGCCCCTTCCACCTTCGATCCCCTGCGCTTCTTCGAGCTGCGCTTCGCCAGCCATGGCACGCGGCTTGGCATCGGCTACCGGGACCATGGCCCGGACTGGGCCGAGCTCGAGCTGCCGTACCGCGAGGACATGATCGGCGACCCGGCGTCGGGCGTGCTCGCATCGGGGCCGATCCTGGCGCTGATGGACATGGCCACCGCCGTCTCGGTCTGGCTGCGCGCCGGCACCTTCGTGCCCCAGGCGACGCTCGACCTGCGGATCGACTATCTGCGCCCCGCAACGCCCGGACGCGCGGTGATCGGCCGCGGTGAATGCTACCGCCTGACCCGCTCGATCGCGTTCGTGCGCGGCCAGGCGCATGACGGCGATCCGAACGACCCGATCGCGCACGTCGCCGGTACCTTCATGGCGACGGAGGGATACCGGTGATCCTGCCCCCTTACGCCGAACTGCTCGGCCTCACGGTCGAACCGGGCGAGGATGCGCCGGTACTGGTGATGCCCTTCGGCCCCGATGTGCTCGGCCGGCCCGGCTTCCTGCATGGCGGCGCGATCGGCGGGCTGCTCGAGATGGCGGCGGTCGGCGCGCTATGGCAGGCGCTCGGCACCGACGAGACCCAGGTCAAGCCGATCAACCTGACGGTGGATTACATGCGCGGTGGCCGCGACAAGCCGACGCGTGCCCGCGGCATCGTCACCCGGCTCGGCACCCGCGTCGCCAATGTCGAGGCAGTCGCCTGGCAGGACGAGCCCGACCGGCCGATCGCCGCGGCGCGGATGAACTACCTGATCCTGCGCTAGGGCGGCGTCCTACACCGACTGGGGCGAGGCCCGCGAAAGTACACGAAGTACAGGCCCAAGAGCCGGTTTGGCGGGCTGCTATTCTGCCCACTTTCCCGGGTCCGCGTCGCATCTCGCAACATTGTTGCGTGCACGCGATCCTATCTTTCCTACAGGGGCAAACAGCGGCCGGCCCCGGGGGAGCCGACCGCATCAGCCCGGCAGGCGCAATCCTGCATTGCAAGCGGTGGGAGCAGTCGATCCGGTCTTGCGCTTCCCAGCCTGCCTGTTCCCCAGCGAAGGCCGGGGCCCAGGGTAAAAGAGCGACACGGCAGAGAAACCCCGGGCCCGGCTTTCGCCGGGGAACGGGTTTGTCCGCAGCCCTTACTTCGGCATCAGCTTGAACAACCGCCCGTTGACCCGTCCGGCATCCTCGAGCAGCCACACCGCGCCGTCCGGCCCCTGGACGACGTCGCGGATGCGCATGTTGAGCACCCATTGGTCGGCCTTGCTCGCCTTGTCGCCGTTGAGCGCCACGCGGATCAGCCCGCGCCCGGAAAGCGCGCCGATCAGCAGCGAGCCCTTCCACTGCGGGAAGAGATTGCCCGAATAATAGGCCATGCCGCCCGGCGAGATGGCGGGGTTCCAGAACACCTTGGGCGCCTCATAGCCGTCGCCCGGCGCATGATCGGGGATCGGCGTGCCGTCGTAATTGTCGCCGTTGGAGACATTGGGCCAGCCATAGTTCCGGCCCTTGACGATCAAGTTGACCTCGTCGCCGCCCTTGGGGCCCATCTCGACTTCCCAGAGCCGGCCGCCGCCATCGAACACCAGCCCATAGGGATTGCGATGGCCGAGGCTCCAGGTCTCGGCGGGAACCAGGTTCGTGCCCTCCACCGCGACGGTGCGGCTGGGCGCGGTCCTGGCGAGCTCGGTGTTCTTGGGCGGATCGGTGACGGTCACGGTCGCGCTGCCGGTCTTGCCCGCCCAGGGATTGCCGGCCGCCGGCTTGCCGTCGAGCGTCAGGTGCAGGATCTTGCCGAGCGCCTGGTTGGGATCCTGGGCGGGGGTGAAGCGCTGGCGCTCGCCCGAGGTGAGGAACAGCGACTTGCCGTCGGGCGCGAAGGCGATGACCGCACCGAACTGGCCGCCCTTGCCGTCCGCCCCGGCGCGCCACAGCACCTGCGGATTGGTGAGCGCGGGCGTCGTGCCATCGACGAAGGTGGCGCGGGCCAGCGCGAGGCTGGAGCCGTCCGGGCGCGGCTCGGCATAGGTGTAATAGACCTGGCGGCTCTTCGCGAAGTCCGGCGCCGGGATCACGTCGAGCAGGCCGCCCTGGCCCTGGAACACGACATCGACGTTCGCGATGGTCTGCGACTGCTTGCCGTCCGCCGAGACGAGCAGGATCTTGCCGGCCTTCTCGGTCACCAGCATGCGGCCGTCGGGCAGGAAGGCCAGTGCCCAGGGCGTATCGAAATCGGCGACCTGGGTCATGGTGAAGGGCAGTTCGGGATCGGGCGCCGGGCTGGGCGTCGCCTGGGGCTCGGCGGACACGCCTGCACCGGCATTGCACGCCGCGAGCAGGGCGATGGCGGGCAGTGCCGCGCGAAGCTTCGTCTTCATGTCCACGATCCCTCTTTGGTTCTGGCGGAGCCAACGCACCGTTCGGGCACCGGCTCCGCATGTCGCGCCATTCTGTGCAGTCCGGCGGGCGCTGCCAAGGCAAAGCTTGCCGCCGCATTGCAGGTCATAACGCTGCCGTTTCAATAAGTTGCGCAAATCTACAGTATTGCGCAATTTTCGGTCTCCCTCCATCCTTGGTGTCGAACTCGGGTGGGGGTTTCGTTGACGCAGTTTCGCCGGGCAGGCGCCGCCGGATTGGCGGCCATTCTCGCTTTGATGACCGTGGCGCGGGCCGATCCCGGGCCGGTTTCCACGCCGCCGAGCGCGGCCGAACTGCTCGCCCCGGCGGCGATCGAGGATCCGCAGCTTTCGCCTGACGGCAGCCGCATCGTCGCGCGGATCGGCGCGGAACGGCGGCTGGCGATCTTCGATCCGAAACGCCCCGATCTTGCACCGCATTCCGTGGCGCTGCCCCAGGGCGAGCGGCTCGAATGGGTCTTCTGGCTGGCGCCGGGCCGGCTGCTCGCCAGCCTGACTCGCGACGAGGGCAAGCCGGCCACCCGGCTGGTCGAGATCGATGTGGCGGGCGGCACGCTCGCCCAGCTCGGGCAGGCGCGTGCGGCGGGAAGGGGCGAGGAGCTGCTCCATGTCGATCGCAAGGCCGGCTTTCTGCTGCTCAAGACGCGTGACCGCCGCCGCGATACGCCTTCGGTGTGGCGCATCGACCTGGCCAGCGGCGCGGCGACGCTCGCGGTCGCGGCGCAGCCGCATGTCCAGGACTGGGTGGTCGATGGCGCCGGCGTGGTGCGCGCCGGCGTGGGGGCCAAGGATGACAGGGCCTGGCTTGTCTATCGGCGGGGGGAAAGCGACGGGTTCAGCCGCGAAGGTAACGACGTCGCTGGGACCGATCCAGAGATCGCGCAATTCGCGCCGGTGCAGGGCAGCGACCAGGGCTATGCGCTGGCGGAAGCCCCTTCCGGGCGGATTGGTCTCTACACCTATGATTTCCGTGCCGGCCGGCTGGGGGCGCTGGTCTATGAGAATGGCAAGGCCGATCTCGACGGGTTCGAGCTCACCCCGGACGGCAAGCCCGCTGGCGTCGCCTATACCGACGACCGCGACCGGATGCTGTGGTTCGACGGCGCGATGCGCACCCGCCAGGCGGCGATCGACGCGGCGCTGCCCGGGCGGGTCAACCGGGTGGTCTCGGCCAGCGACGACCAGCGCGAGCTGCTCATCTATAGCGCCTCGGCGAGCGATCCGGGCATCTACTATCTGTTCGCGGAGGGCCAGGCCCGGCGCTTCGCCGCGATCAACCCGGCGCTGGACGGCAAGCAGCTCTCGCCGGTGACGACCATCCATTATGCGGCGCGCGACGGGTTGAAGATCGACGGCTATCTGACCCTGCCGGCCGGACGCGCGGCGAAGGACCTGCCGCTGATCGTGATGCCGCATGGCGGGCCGTTCGCGCGCGACAGCTGGGACTATGACCCCTGGGTCCAGTATCTCGCGGGCGAGGGCTATGCGGTGCTCCAGCCCAATTATCGCGGCTCGACCGGATTCGGCCGGGCGATGACCGCGCGCGGCGACGGCGAATGGGGCCGCGGCATGCAGGATGACGTCGACGACGGCGTCGCCTGGCTGGCGAAGCGCGGCACGATCGATGCGAAACGGGTGTGCATCATGGGCGCCTCTTATGGCGGCTATGCCGCGATGTGGGCGGCGGCGCGCGACAACCGGACCTATCGCTGCGCGATCAGCTATGCCGGCATCTCCGATGTGCGCGCCCAGCTCGATTACGATCACAAGACCTTCGAGGAGCGTGCCTTCCGTGCCTGGCGGGCCCGCATCCAGGGCAGGGCGCCGTCGCTCGAATCGATCTCGCCGGTGACCTATGCTGGCCAGTTGGCGATGCCGATCCTGATCGCGCACGGCACTGCCGACCAGACCGTGCCGGTCGACCAGTCCGAGCGGCTGCACGATGCGCTGACCCGGGCGGGCAAGGCGCATGAGTTCATCGTCTATCCGGGCGAGGATCACACGATGCGCGATCCGGCGAACGAGGCGGATTTCTTGGTGCGGGTGGGCAGGTTCCTCGAGGCGCATAATCCCGGGTAGGCGGAGGCGCGGCTTCCTTCGTTTCCGATCGTCACTCCGGCCTTGTGCCGGGGTCCACTGCGCCTTGCGCAATACGGCAAAGAACCTCTTGTCCAGCGCCTGCCTCCCGGTGGCCCCCCGGCACAAGGCCGGGGTGACGGAGGGAAGGAGCAGGGGGTGTCTCCCCTGATTCCCAACCCCTCTTGCCCCCAACCGGGCAAGTGCGTATATCGCCAGTGCTTTCTCGACATCGTCAAACATGCCGAGGTCGGGGCCCGCAGGGCTCCGGCTCCGAAGCTGCTTGACCATTACCGGAGTCCCGCGTGGCGAATATTGCCGACCTCACCAAGCTGATCGAACCCGAAGCACAGGCGCTCGGACTCGTGCTGGTGCGCGTCAAGATGTTCGGCGGGACCAGCGATCCGACGCTGCAGGTGATGGCCGAGCGCCCGGATACCCGCCAGCTCACCATCGACGATTGCGCCGACCTGTCGCGCCGCATCTCCGATGTGTTCGACGCGCTGGAGGAAGCGGGCAAGGACCCGTTCGACCATGCCTATCGCCTCGAGGTCAGCTCGCCCGGCATCGACCGGCCGCTGACCCGCGCGCAGGATTTCGAGGACTGGAAGGGCCATGAGGCGCGCCTCAACCTGGTCGAGCCGCTCGAGGACGGGCGCAAGCAGCTCACCGGCGACCTGATCGGCGCCGAGGGCGACATGATCTCGATCGATGTCCGCAAGTACAAGGTGGTCAGCGTTCCGTTCGGCGCCGTCGCCGACGCCAAGCTGCTGATGACCGACAAGCTCATTGCCGCAACCGTGCCGCTCTCCGCCGAGGGCGCCGAAGAATACGAAGCAGAGGAAAACGACTGATGGCCACCGCCATTTCCGCCAACAAGGCCGAGCTGCTTGCCATCGCCGATTCGGTCGCGAAGGAAAAGCTGATCGACAAGGCCATCGTCATCGAGGCGATGGAAGACGCGATCCAGCGCGCCGCGAAGAATCGCTACGGCGTCGAGAACGACATCCGCGCCAAGCTCGACCCGAACACCGGCGATCTGCGCCTGTGGCGCGTCGTCGAAGTGGTCGAGCTGGTCGATGACTATTTCAAGCAGGTCGACGTCAACCAGGCGCAGAAGCTCCAGAAGGGCGCGGCCGTGGGCGACTATATCGTCGATCCGCTGCCCCCGATCGAGTTCGGCCGCATCCAGGCCCAGGCTTCGAAGCAGATCATCTTCCAGAAGGTCCGCGACGCCGAGCGCGAGCGCCAGTTCGACGAGTTCAAGGACCGGATGGGCGAGATCATCACCGGTGTGGTGAAGCGCGTCGAGTTCGGCCATGTGGTCGTTGACCTGGGCCGTGCCGAAGGCGTGATCCGCCGCGACCAGCAGATCCCGCGCGAAGTGGTTCGCGTCGGTGATCGCGTCCGCTCGATCATCCTCAACGTCCGTCGCGAGAACCGCGGCCCGCAGATCTTCCTCAGCCGCGCGCATCCGGACTTCATGAAGAAGCTGTTCGCGCAGGAAGTGCCCGAGATCTACGACGGCATCATCGAGATCAAGGCCGCTGCCCGCGATCCGGGCTCGCGCGCCAAGATCGGCGTCATCAGCCATGATTCGTCGATCGATCCGGTCGGCGCCTGCGTCGGCATGAAGGGCTCGCGCGTCCAGGCCGTCGTGCAGGAGATGCAGGGCGAGAAGATCGACATCATCCCCTGGTCGCCCGACACCGCGACCTTCGTCGTCAACGCGCTGCAGCCGGCCAATGTCAGCCGCGTCGTGATCGACGAGGAAGAGGACCGCATCGAAGTCGTCGTTCCCGACGATCAGCTCAGCCTCGCCATCGGCCGTCGCGGCCAGAATGTGCGCCTGGCTTCGCAGCTGACCGCCAAGGCGATCGACATCCTCACCGAGACCGACGCCAGCGAGAAGCGCCAGGCCGAGTTCGTCGCGAACAGCGAGATGTTCCAGAACGAGCTCGACGTCGACGAGACGCTGGCCCAGCTGCTGGTCGCCGAGGGCTTCAGCAGCCTCGAGGAAGTCGCCTATGTCGAGCTCGACGAGATCGCTTCGATCGAGGGCTTCGACGAGGAGCTCGGCCAGGAGCTGCAGAGCCGCGCGCAGGAAGCGCTGGAGCGCCGCGAGGAAGCCAATCGCACCGCCCGCCGCGAGCTGGGCGTCGAGGACGACCTCGCCACCATGCCGTATCTGACCGAGGCGATGCTGGTCACGCTCGGCAAGGCCGGCATCCGGACGCTCGACGACCTCGCCGACCTGGCGACCGACGAGCTGGTGCAGAAGAAGCGCGCCGAGCCGCGCCGCCGCAACGAGGACGCGCCGAAGCGCGAGCAGGACAAGGGCGGGATCCTCGCCGAGTACGGCCTCAGCGACGAGCAGGGCAACGAGATCATCATGGCGGCCCGCGCCCACTGGTTCGAGGACGAGGCCCCCGCGGCCGAGACCGCCGAAGCCTCGGAGGGTGATGCCTGATGCCGTTCATCGACATCCGTCTGGCCGGCCCGGCTACCCGCGAGCAGAAGGCCGGCATCGTCGCTGACGTGACGGCCTCCATGGTCGCGCGCCTGGGCAAGCCGGCGGCTGCCGTGCAGGTCAACATCACGGAACTGAGCCTCGAGAATTACGGTGCGGGCGGGCAGCTGATCGCTGACCGCAACGCCGCGCCGGTGCAGGGAGACGCGCATGCGGAACCCTCACAATGATAGCGCTCGGCTAAAGGCCAAAGGGACCACTCCTTCCGCGGCGCGGGAGGGGAAGGATCCGGTGCGCACCTGCGTGCTGTCGCGTGCGGAAGCCCCGCGCGACGGGCTGATTCGACTCGCGCTGTCGCCGGATGGCGAAGTGCTGCCCGATGTCCGCGCCAAGGCGCCGGGCCGCGGCGCCTGGATCGGCGTGACGCGGACGGAACTCGAAGCGTCTGGCAAGAAGCTCCGGGGCGTGCTGGCGCGTGCCTTCAAGGGCGCCGAGCTGCGCATTCCCGAGGATCTCGGCGCGCGGATCGAGGAGCAGCTGCAGCGCAACGCGCTCGACCGGCTGGGTCTCGAGTTCAAGGCCGGGCATGTCGCGATCGGCGGCGACCGTATCCAGGAAGCCGCGCGCAGCGGCCGCCTGCACCTGCTGCTCCATGCGAGCGACGCGAGCGAGGACGGGGCGCGCAAGCTCGCCCAGGCCTGGCGCGTCGGCCTCGATGAAGAAGGAAGCGGGCGCAAGGGCTTAACATTGCCGATCCCGCGCACCATATTGTCCTTGGCGCTTGGCCGCGAAAATGTGGTACATGCCGGCCTGACCGACGCCAAAGCAGCCGCCCGGACGAGCGAAGCACTCGATCGGTGGCTGCACTTTATCGGACCCGATTCCACCTCCCGCCCTTGCGAAACCGCTTCGCAAGGCGCATCGGCGCTTCCGTCGGAAGCGTCCGTAGACGAACGACAGACTGAAGGACTTTAGGCAGCCGCATGAGCGACACGGACAACGATAAGCCGAAACTGGGCATGCGCGCGCCGCTGGGGATCAAGCGCACGGTCGAGACGGGCCAGGTGAAGCAGAGCTTCAGCCATGGTCGCTCGAACACGGTGATCGTCGAGACCAAGAAGGCGCGCGTCTTCCGCAAGCCGGGCGAAGGCCCGGCGGAAGCGCCCGCCCCTGAACCGCAGGTCGCAGCACCTGCGCAGTCGGTCGCGCCGCCGCCTCCGCCGCCCGCCCCGCGTCCGCCGGTCTCGAACGAGTCCGCGCAGGAGCGCCAGGCCCGTCTGCTGCGCGAGGCCGACGAGCAGCGCATGCAGGCGCTCGAGGAAGCGCGCCGCCGCGAGGAGCGCGAACGTGCCGAGGCCGCCGAGGCCGAAGCGCGCCGCATAGAGGAAAAGGCCCGTGCCGAAGCGGAGGCCGCCAAGGCGCCGCCGGCGCCCGAGCCCACGCCTGCTCCGGCACCCGCGCCTGCGCCCGCTCCGGAAGCGCCGAAGGTGGAGGCCGCCGCTCCGGCGCCCGCGCCCAAGCCTGCGCCCGCTCCGGCACCCGCACCGACTCCGGCCCCGCCGCCGGCTCCGGTTGCGCTGCAGCTCGACCCGAGCCGCCCGGCGCCGCGCCTGTTCACCCCGGTGCAGCGTCCCGAGATCCCCAAGCCGCAGCCCAAGCCCGAGCCGAAGCCCGAGGCTGCTGCCCCGGCCCCGACTCAGGCCGCGCGCCCGGCCAGCGCCGGTGCGCCCGCATCGCGTCCCGCCCCCACGGGCGGTGCGCCGGTGCGCCGTGGCCCCGAGCCCGCGCGTCCGCAGCAGCGCGACCGCAAGGGCGACGACCGCCGCCAGTCGGGCAAGCTCACCGTCAATCGCGCCCTGGGTGGCGAGGACGGCGCCCGTGCCCGCTCGCTCGCCGCGCTGAAGCGCGCCCGCGAGAAGGAACATCGTCGTTCGTACGGTGGCTCGTCGGCGCCGCGCGAGAAGCAGGTCCGCGACGTGGTCGTCCCCGAGGCGATCACCGTGCAGGAACTCGCCAATCGTATGGCCGAGAAGGGCAGCGACCTGGTGAAGGCGCTGTTCAAGATGGGCATGCCGGTCACCATCACGCAGACGATCGACCAGGACACCGCCGAGCTGCTGGTCACCGAATTCGGCCACAACCTGCAGCGCGTCAGCGAGAGCGACGTCGACCTGGACGTGGCCGAGGCCGATGCGGCCGAGACGCTGAAGCCGCGCGCCCCGGTGGTGACGATCATGGGTCACGTCGACCACGGCAAGACCTCGCTGCTCGATGCCCTGCGCGGCACCGACGTGGTGAAGGGCGAAGCCGGCGGCATCACCCAGCATATCGGCGCCTATCAGGTCACGCTGAAGGACAAGTCGAAGATCACCTTCCTCGACACCCCGGGCCACGAGGCGTTCACCCAGATGCGCGCCCGCGGTGCCGACATCACCGACATCGTCGTGCTGGTGGTCGCCGCGAATGACGGCCTGATGCCGCAGACGATCGAGGCGATCAATCACACCAAGGCGGCGGGCGTGCCGATGATCGTGGCGATCAACAAGGTCGACCTCGACAGCGCCAATCCGCAGCGCGTGCGCGAGCGTTTGCTCGAGCATGAAGTGATCGTCGAGGAGATGGGCGGCGAGACCCAGGACGTCGAAGTCTCGGCGCTCAAGAAGATCGGCCTCGACGACCTGATCGCCAAGATCCAGATCCAGGCCGAACTGCTCGACCTCAAGGCCAATCCGGACCGCGAGGCCGAAGGCACGGTGATCGAGGCCAAGCTCGACAAGGGCCGCGGCCCGGTTGCGACGATCCTGGTCAACCGCGGCACGCTCAAGGTCGGTGACGTGTTCGTCGTCGGCGCCGAGAGCGGCAAGGTCCGCGCGCTGGTCAACGACAAGGGCCAGCAGGTCAAGGAAGCCGGCCCGGCCGTTCCGGTCGAAGTGCTCGGTCTCTCCGGCGTGCCGATGGCGGGTGATCCGCTCCAGGTCGTCGAGAACGAAGCGCGTGCCCGCGAAGTCGCCGAATATCGCCAGGGCGTTGCGCTGCAGAAGCGCACGACCCAGGCTCCTGCCAGCCTCGAGAGCATGTTCTCGGCGCTCAAGGAAAAGCAGGCGATGGAATATCCGCTGGTCGTCAAGGCGGATACCCAGGGCACGGTCGAGGCGATCGTCGCGGCGATCAACAAGATCAGCACCGACGACATCAAGGCGCGCGTGCTCCATTCGGGCGTGGGCGGCATCACCGAGAGCGACGTGTCGCTCGCCGGCGCCGCCGGTGCCCCGATCATCGGCTTCAACGTCCGCCCGAACGCCAAGGCGCGCGAGATCGCCGAGCGCAACAAGGTCGCGTTCAAATATTATGACGTGATCTACGACCTGACCGACGAGATCCGCGCGGGCATGGCCGGCCAGCTTGGTCCGGAAGCCTTCGAAACCGTCGTCGGCCGCGCCGAGATCAAGGAAGTCTTCTCGGCAGGCAAGCACGGCAAGGCTGCCGGTCTGCTGGTCACCGAGGGCGCGATCCGCAAGGCGCTCAAGGCGCGCATCACCCGGGACGATGTCATCATCTACCAGGGCGAGATCGCGTCGCTGCGCCGCTTCAAGGACGATGTCCCCGAAGTGCGCGCCGGCCTGGAGTGCGGTGTGACGTTCAGCCAGAACTTCACCGACATCAAGGCGGGCGACTATCTCGAAACCTTCGAAGTCGAGATGCGCGAGCGTACGCTCTAAGCTGTTTTCCCTCCCTCTCCTTGCCTGCAAGGTGGGGGAGGGAGCGGAGATCAGGCCATGAAGACGCAGACCACCACCGAAGAACGTTCCGTCCGCCTTCTGCGCGTGGGCGAGCAGGTGCGTCATGTGCTGAGCGAGATCCTGCAGCGCGGCGACGTGCATGACGAGGTGCTGGCCAAGCACATGGTCTCGATCACCGAAGTGCGCATGTCGCCCGACCTGCGCCACGCGACGGTGTTCGTGAAGCCGCTGCTCGGCAAGGACGAGGAAGTGGTGATCAAGGCGCTGCGCACCAACACCGCCTATCTCCAGCGCGAAGTCGCCCACCGGGTGAAGATGAAATACGCTGCCAAGCTCAAGTTCCTTGCGGACGAGAGCTTCGACGAGGGCAGCCATATCGACAAGCTGCTGCGCGATCCCAAGGTGGCGCAGGACCTGGGCGATGAGGACGGCGCCGCGGGCTGAGGCTTCCTGCATCCACAGGATAAGCGCACGGGGCGATTGACCGCGTGGCGACGGCGGGCGCAGATCGCCCCATGGCCAAGCTCTATTTCTACTATGCCTCGATGAACGCGGGCAAATCGACCACGCTGCTTCAGGCCGATTTCAACTATCGCGAGCGCGGCATGCGCACCCTGTTGTTCACCGCCGGCATCCATGATCGCGGCGGCAGGGGCGTGATCGATTCGCGGCTTGGCATCAGCGCCAGCGCGATCCCGTTCGAGGAAGACACCGATCTGCGCCGCATTGCCGAGGATGCGCATTACGAGGCGCCGCTCGCCTGCATCCTGGTCGACGAGTCGCAGTTCCTCTCGCCCATCCAGGTTCGCCAGCTCGCGCATCTCGCGGACGAGGTCGGCATCCCGGTGCTCTGCTATGGCCTGCGCACCGATTTCCAGGGGGCGCTGTTCCCCGGCTCGGCGGAGCTGCTCGCGCTCGCGGACTCGCTGGTCGAGATCAAGTCGGTCTGCGAATGCGGGCGCAAGGCGATCATGAACCTGCGCGTCGATGGCGAGGGCAACGCGGTGCGGCAGGGCGAGCAGCGCGAGGTGGGGGGCAATGAGCGCTATGTGGCGCTGTGCCGCCGCCACTTCATGCAGCGTACAGCCTAAGTATTATACAAGCGCGGCAAGGAGCGCCCCATCTCGTTCTCCGCAAAGGAGAAGACCCATGTTTCGCAAGACCATTCTCGCCTGTGCCCTGCCGCTGATGTTCGCCGCCACCGCCGCCTCGGCCCAGCAATCGGGCCCGACGCCCGGGCCCAAGTCGGGCGAGCAGGCCTCTATCCCGTTCTTCACCCGGAGCGACATCCGCACCTTCGATGCCACCGATAGCGGCGACGGCGTCTATATCCAGGATGCCCGGCGCAACTGGTATTACGTCTCGTTCTTCGGTCGCTGCAACAACCTGCCCTTCGCGATCGGCGTCGGGTTCAAGACATTCCCGGGTGCCTCGCAAATCGATCGCGGCGATACGATCTTCGCCGGGCGCGAGCGCTGCCAGATCGCCAATATCGTGCACAGCGGACCGCCGCCGGTGAAGGCGAAGAAAGCGAAGAAGGCCAAGCCGGCAGCCTGATACTGGCCCTGTGATGCTGGCTCTGCGCCCGCGGCTCCGCTAGGGCGCCGCGGATGCATGGCTGGATCATTCTCGACAAACCTTTGGGCCTTGGCTCGACCCAGGGCGTAAGCGCCGTCAAGCGCGCGCTGCGCGACGGCAAGTACGGCAAGTTCAAGGTCGGCCATGGCGGCACGCTCGATCCGCTGGCGACCGGGGTGCTGCCGATCGCGCTGGGTGAAGCGACCAAGCTGGCCGGGCGGATGCTCGACAGCGACAAGGTGTACGACTTTACGATCGGGTTCGGCGTGCAGACCGACACGCTCGATCTGGAAGGCAAGGCGATCGCGACCAGCGATGTCCGCCCTACGCGCGACGCCGTGATGGCCGTGCTGCCTCAATTCACCGGGGCAATCGAGCAAGTGCCACCAGCCTATTCGGCGCTGAAGGTGGATGGCGCGCGCGCCTATGATCTCGCCCGCAAGGGTGAGGACGTCGAACTGGCGACCCGTGCGGTGACGGTCCACCAGCTTGCTCTGATGCCCGCTTATCAAGGCCCGCTGGACCAAGCCACTTTCACCGCCCATGTCTCCAAGGGCACCTATATCCGCAGCCTCGCGCGTGACATTGCGCTGGCGCTCGGCACGGTCGGCCATGTCACAATGCTGCGCCGGGTGAAGGCTGGTCCCTTCACTCTGGAGTCCGCGATTTCGCTGGACAAACTGGACGAAGCCGCTAAGGGCCGCTCCCTTGAACAACTTCTCCTGCCATTGAGGGCGGGGCTGGACGACATCCCGGCTCTATCCCTCACCCCCGACCAGGCAGGGCTGCTCCGACAGGGGCGGGTTCTGGCCGGGATCGCCAAGGAAGACGGCCAATATTTCGCGTGCCTGGGGGAGACCCCGATCGCGCTGGTGGAGGCTCTATCCGGTGAAATCCGGGTCGTCCGCGGCTTCAATATCTAAGCGATGTCGAAGGAAAGACTATGTCGATCACTGCAGAGCGCAAGGAAGCGCTGATCAAGGAACATGCACGCGGCGGCACCGACACCGGCAGCCCCGAAGTGCAGATCGCGATCCTCTCGGAGCGCATCGCCAACCTGACCGAGCACTTCAAGACGCACGCCAAGGACAACCATTCGCGTCGCGGCCTGCTCATGCTGGTCAACAAGCGCCGTAGCCTCCTCGACTATCTGAAGAAGAAGGACGAGGGTCGCTACACCGACCTCATCGCGAAGCTCGGTCTTCGCAAGTAACCGGAAAGGCGGCCTTCGGGTCGCCTTTTTGTCATCCCGGCAGGCTAGTGCCGGCGTCAGGCTCCCACGCAGCGGAGCAGACGGGGGATCGGCAATTCGGCCAGTCCCACGAGCCACGTACGGCTCTCTCCATAGGCCCCCGCTGCATCGGGCAGCGGGTGTGAAGGAAAAACAATGTTCGACAAGAAGACTGTATCGATCGAGTGGGGCGGCAAGACGCTGACTCTCGAAACGGGCAAGGTTGCCCGCCAGGCTGACGGCGCCGTGATGGCGACCCTCGGCGAAACCGTGGTTCTCTGCGCGGTGACCGCCGCCAAGAGCGTGAAGGAAGGCCAGGACTTCTTCCCGCTGACCGTCCACTATCAGGAAAAGTTCTCGGCCGCCGGCCGTATCCCGGGTGGCTTCTTCAAGCGCGAGCGCGGCGCCACCGAGAAGGAGACTTTGGTCTCGCGTCTCATCGACCGCCCGATCCGCCCGCTGTTCCCGGAAGGCTTCTACAACGAGATCAACGCCATCGCTCAGGTCCTGAGCTATGACGGCGAGAACGAGCCGGACATCCTCGCGATGGTCGCCGCTTCGGCAGCGCTCACCATCTCGGGCGTGCCGTTCATGGGCCCGATCGGCGCCGCGCGCGTCGGCTATGTCGACGGCGAGTACATCCTGAACCCGACCGACGAGCAGGTCGCCGCCGGCGATCTCGATCTCGTCGTCGCCGCTACCTATGACGCGGTGATGATGGTCGAATCGGAAGCCAAGGAGCTTTCGGAAGAGATCATGCTCGGTGCCGTGCTGTTCGCGCACGATGCGTGCCGCGAAGTCGTCAAGGCGATCATCAAGCTCGCCGAGCAGGCCGCCAAGGATCCCTGGGAAATCGCGTCGTCGAACGACAACGCCAAGCTCAAGGACTCGATCAAGAAGCTGGTCGGCAAGGACATCGCGGCCGCCTACAAGCTGACCGACAAGTCGGCCCGCTCGAACGCCCTCAACGAGGCGCGTGCGAAGGCGAAGGCGAAGTTCGCCGAGGACGGCCTCTCGCCCCAGGAAGTCATGGCCGGCATCAAGCTGACCAAGAAGCTGGAAGCCGAGATCGTCCGCACCGCCATCCTCAAGGACGGCAAGCGCATCGACGGCCGCACCACCACGCAGATCCGCCCGATCGAGGCGGAGACGCATTTCCTCCCGCGTGCGCACGGCTCGGCCCTGTTCACCCGCGGCGAGACCCAGACCATCGCCACCGCGACCCTGGGCACCAAGGACGCCGAGCAGATGATCGACGGCCTGGGTGGCCTGTCGTACCAGAACTTCATGCTGCACTATAACTTCCCGCCCTATTCGGTCGGCGAAGTGGGCCGCTTCGGTGCCCCGGGCCGCCGCGAAGTCGGTCACGGCAAGCTCGCCTGGCGCGCGCTGCACCCGGTGCTGCCGACCAAGGAAGAGTTCCCCTACACGATCCGCCTGACCAGCGACATCACCGAGTCGAACGGCTCGTCGTCGATGGCGTCGGTCTGCGGCGGCAGCCTCGCGATGATGGACGCCGGCGTGCCGATCAAGCGTCCGGTCTCGGGCATCGCCATGGGCCTGATCCTCGAGGGCAAGGACTTCGCGATCCTGTCGGACATCCTGGGTGACGAAGATCACCTCGGCGACATGGACTTCAAGGTGGCGGGCACGTCCGAAGGCATCACCACGATGCAGATGGACATCAAGATCGCCGGCATCACCAAGGAGATCTTCGAAGCCGCGCTGAACCAGGCCAAGGACGGTCGCGCCCACATCCTGGGCGAGATGAACAAGGCGCTGTCGGCAACCCGTTCGGAGCTCTCGGCGCACGCACCGCGCATCGAGACCTTCACGATCGACAAGTCGAAGATCCGTGACGTGATCGGTACCGGCGGCAAGGTGATCCGCGAGATCGTCGCCACCACCGGCGCCAAGGTCGACATCGACGACGAGGGCGTGATCAAGGTCTCGTCGAGCGACGTCTCGCAGATCGAAGCCGCGATCAACTGGATCAAGGGCATCGTCGAAGAGGCGGAAGTCGGCAAGATCTACACCGGCAAGGTCGTCAACCTCGTCGATTTCGGCGCCTTCGTGAACTTCATGGGCGGCAAGGACGGTCTCGTCCACGTCTCGGAGATCAAGAACGAGCGCGTCGAGAAGGTCTCGGACGCCCTGTCGGAAGGCCAGGAAGTCAAGGTCAAGGTCCTCGAGATCGATCCGCGCGGCAAGGTTCGCCTGTCGATGCGCGTCGTCGACCAGGAGACCGGCGAAGAGCTGGAAGACACCCGTCCGGCCCGCGAACCGCGCGAGCCGCGCGGTGATCGTGGCGACCGCGGTGACCGTCGTCGCGATGGTGGCCGTGGCGGCGATCGTGGTCCGCGTCGCGAAGGCGGCGACCGGGATCGCGGTCCGCGCGGTGACCGGGGCGATCGCGGCCCGCGCCGCGAGCGCTCGGAGTCGAAGGACGAAGGCGGCGAGGACATCGGCCTGCCGGCGTTCCTCACCGGCGCCGACGACTGATCGTCCGGGGAAACCCGAAACGCATGAGAGGGGCTCGCGGCAACGCGGGCCCTTTTCTTTGCCCGGGTGATTTCACCGAATCGGGATAATCCCTTTTCTCAGTGCCTTGTTGAACACTCCTCAGCCTGTCACATCCGCGGTGCCGATGGCACGGGGTGGCGCGGCAAAGAGGGGGATTTCCATGCGCAAGTTGATGCCGTTCGGCGGGATGTTGTTGCTCGCCGGCTGTTCAGGCGGGGGTGGTGGCACGGGCGGCAGTGTCTCGACGCCGACTCCCACACCCGTCCCGACCCTGGCGGTCACGCTCGACAAGGCGACGCAGAGCCAGACGGCAATCGAGAGCGACAGCCGGGCGAGCTTCTCCTTCGTCGCCACCTATAGCGGCACCGCGAGTACGGCGATCTATCCCCGGATCAGCTTCGACGACAAACTGCTGTCGCAGGACGGGGACATCGTCCAGTCGGGCAAGAGCTACACGGTCTCGCTGAAGAGCCTTGCCGGCCTCAGCGCGGAGTCGCGCAGCGGCGATGTCACCTTCCGGCTCTGCCGCGACACGGCGTGCGCGGAGGTATATCCCGGCTCCACCCAGACCTTCCGCTACACGCTCGACGTCAAGCTCAACGATTGGGAGATGTTCCAGCGCTCGGCCGGGCACACCGCCTATGTCCATGCCAGCTTCGATCCGGCCAAGTTCGCGAAACTGTGGGACAAGAGCTTTGCCGATGCCGGCAGCTTCCGCCCGGTATCGACCAAGGGCGGCACGATCTTCCTGACGCGCAAGGCGAGCGCGGGCACGAGCGTTTACGCGCTCGACAGCGCCACCGGCGCGCAGCGCTGGGCCTATGACCTGGGCCCGATCTCCGACGGCAGCGGCCCGACGGTGAGCGGCGACCAGCTGCAGGTCGTCACCATGTTCACTTCTTCCGGCGAGAATCGGATTGTCACGCTCACGGCCGCGAACGGCCAGTTCGTGCGCAACATGCTGTTCGCCTCGCAATGGTCGGTCTTCGCCCAGCCTACCGCGGTCGGGCGTGAGCTGTATCTGGCATCCGGCTATTACGGCAACGTCGTCTACAGCTACAATCTCGACAACGGCGTCACCCGCTGGACGGCGAACGGCGTGTCCGGGAAGGTTTGGGACGGCGCCACGCCCGCGGCCGACGACCAGTATGTCTATTATTACTCGGGCAGCCTCGACGTCTATCGCCGCTCGGATGGCGCGCTGGTCAAGAGCATCGCCGATCCCTTCTGGGTGTGGAACGGCTATTCCTATGCCGGCGGCCCGATCCTGGGCGCGCGCAAGAACGCGATCGCCTATTCGGGCACGGGAATGGGCATCTATCCCATTTCCTTCCCGCTGGTCAGCTACGACATCGAGGGCAGCAAGATCGCCTGGCGTACCGCCGGCACTTACAGCAACGCGCCGGCGCTGGCGAAGGGGGTATTGTTCGCCGCGAGCAATCCGCGCGGGCAGCTGGACGCGATCGGCGAGGAGGATGGCGCGGTCCGCTGGTCCTGGCCGGTTCCGGCAGGCGAGACGTTCCTCGGCAATATCCTTGTCACCGACAATCTCGTCCTCTTCTCCACCTCCGCGAAGGTCTATGCGGTGTCGCTCGACACGCATGCCACCGTCTGGTCGGCACCTACGCCGGGCACGCTGGCGATCGGCGCGGAGGGGCGGCTGATCGTGACGCCGATCATCAACGGCACGGCGCCCGGGGGCACGATCACGGCCTATTCGCTGCGTTGATGCAAGGGGAGGCGGAGCCCGGTCAGCCTGACCGGGCCTCGCGCCCCGGGCGCCAGCGCAGTGCCTCGACGATCGCCGCGAAGGCCGGCGTCGGCTGGCGTCGGCTGGGATAATAGAGATGGTAGCCGGCAAAGGGCGGCGACCAGTCTTCCAGCACCGCCTCCAGCCGGCCATCGGCCAGCGCGTCGCGTACCAGGTCTTCCATCAGGTACGAAAGGCCAAAGCCCTCCAGCGTGGCATCGCGGATGTGGAAGATGCTGTTGAAGATCAGCTGGCCGCTGACCCGGACCCGCTGCTCGCGGCGATTGCGCTCGAACTCCCAGGCGTAAAGCCCGCCCAGCGTCGGCAGGCGCAGGTTGATGCAATTATGCTCGGCGAGGTCCTGCGGGGTCTGCGGGCGGCCATGTTTCGCAAGATAGCCCGGGGTCGCCACCACCAGCATCCGCACCGGCGGGCCGATCGGCACCGCGATCATGTCCTTGTCGATGATGTCGCCCAGCCGCACGCCCGCATCGAACTTCTCGGCGACCAGGTCGACCAGCCGGTAATCGGTCTCGATCTCGACATGGATGTCGGGGTGCTCGGCCAGCACGCCGCGCAGCCGTGGCCACAGCACCGTCTGCAGCGAGAATTCGTCGGCGGTGATCCGGATATTGCCCGCCGGCCGATCGCGCAGGTCGTTGAGCGCCGTGACATGCGTGGCGATCTCGTCGAGATGGAAGGCGACGGTGCGCAGCATCCGCTCGCCCGCCTCGGTCGGCGTCACGCTGCGGGTGGTGCGGTTGAGCAGCCGCACGCCCAGCCGCTCCTCGAGGGAACGCATGCAATGGCTGAGCGCGGACGGGGTGACGCCCAGCTGCGCCGCGGCACGCGTGAAGCTGCGCTCGCGCGCCACCGCGACGAAGGCCGAGAGATCGGCAAGGTCCTGACGATTCATTGCTGAAAAATACTCATAAGCGCGTTCATATTATAGCCCCTAATCGGCTGAGCGCTCGCACCCCATTTCTGCACACATCAGGGAAAAGGGGTGATTGCATGAAACGGCTGGTCCTGGCTGCGGCATCGCTCCTTCCCGTCTTCCCCGCCTGCGTCCAGCAGGCGCCCAGGCACAGGAGCAGCAGATGCGCATTCAGCGGAACGGCAGCCAGCCGTCGCAAAAAGGGCCCGCCGACTGGTTCACCGGTTCGGTGCGGATCGACCCGCTCACCATCGCCGAGGATCCCCGCTTCGGCGTCGCCAGCGTCACCTTCGAGCCCGGCGCTCGCACCGCCTGGCACACCCACCCGCTCGGCCAGACGCTGATCGTCACCGCCGGGCTCGGCTGGACCCAGTGCGAGGGCGAGGCCGTGGTCGAGATCCGTCCCGGCGACGTGATCTGGTGCCCGCCCGGCCATCGCCACTGGCATGGCGCCAGCCCGGGCAGCGCGATGACGCATATCGCCATCCAGGAATCGCTGAACGGCAAGATGGTCGAGTGGTTCGAGCATGTCCCGGACGCCGTTTATCTCGCCGGCCCGGCCGGGGCGCGCTGATGCCGCATGTCACGCTCCGGCTCGCCTCGGGCCGTTCCGACGCGGACAAGCAGCGCCTCGCCGATGCGCTGGCCGAGGCCGTCACCGCCGCGATCGGATCGCCGCCGGAGAGCATCTCGGTGGCGATCGAGGATGTCGCGACGGGCGACTGGCCTGCCTTCTACCGAAGCGAGATCGCTGCCCATCCCGAGCTGCTGTTCAAGCCGCCCGGCTACACGCTCTGACTCCCCTGAACCCCGATACCAAGCAACAGAGGACCAACATGACCACCCAAGCAAAGGCCTATGCCGCCCAGTCGGCGAGCACCCCGCTCGCGCCCTTCACCTTCGAGCGCCGCGACCTGCTGGCCGATGACGTCTCGATCGACATCCTGTTCTGCGGCGTCTGCCATTCGGACCTGCACACCGCGCGCAGCGAATGGGACGGCACGATCTTCCCCTGCGTGCCCGGCCACGAGATCGTCGGCCGCGTCAGCGCCATCGGCAGCGAGGTCAGCAAGTTCGCGGTCGGCGACCTGGTCGGCGTCGGCTGCATGGTCGACAGCTGCGGCCATTGCCCGTCCTGCCAGGAGAGCGAGGAGCAGTTCTGCGAGACCACCGGTTTCGTCGGCACCTATAACGGCCCGGACGCGCATCTCGGCGGCCACACCTTTGGCGGCTATTCCGATCATATCGTCGTGAAGGAAGGCTTCGTCCTCAAGGTCAGCCATGACGAGAAGGACCTGGCCGCAGTCGCGCCGTTGCTCTGCGCCGGCATCACCACCTATTCGCCGCTGCGCCACTGGAATGCGGGACCGGGCAAGAAGGTCGGCATCGTCGGCATCGGCGGCCTTGGTCACATGGGGATCAAGATCGCCGCGGCGATGGGCGCGCATGTCGTCGCCTTCACCACCTCGCCCGCCAAGATCGAGGACGCGAAGAAGCTCGGCGCGCATGAAGTGATCGTCTCGCGCAACGCGGACGAGATGGCTGCGCACGCCAACAGCTTCGATTTCATCCTCGATACGGTGGCGGCAAGCCATGACCTCGACGCGCTGACCGGCCTGCTCAAGCGGGACGGCACGCTCACCCTGGTCGGCGTGCCCGAGCATGCCCATCCCTCGCCGAACGTCTTCAACCTGGTGTTCAAGCGCCGCTCGATCGCCGGCTCGCTGATCGGCGGCATCGCCGAGACGCAGGAGATGCTCGATTTCTGCCACCAGCACGGGCTGACCGCCGACATCGAGATGATCCGCATGGACGAGATCGAGACGGCTTATGACCGGATGGTGAAGAGCGACGTGAAGTACCGCTTCGTCGTCGACATGGCGTCACTGAAGCAGGAAGGCTGAGGGCGCCAGCCGGCGTCCTCCCCCGGAGCCGCCACGGCGGCGCCGGCTGCCGGCCACCGGCGCCGTGGCTTCCCTGCGGGGAAGCCGCGGCGGCCGCGCACCCTCGGCGACCATCGCCGAGGCGATCACCCCGAAGGCGATCAGTGCCGTCACTTTGTGGGTCTGCCGGTCCATACGCGCACGAAACCATGCGCGGCGCGCGCGCGACATTCGGGAGATCGCCGTTCCGGGATCGCCCTTGCGGCATTTCGCTTAAGTAAAATGGGAAAGTGGGGAGCTTCTGTTGCCCGGTGCTCCCCGTACCGCTGGAATCCCCTTCTGTTGCCCGGTGGGGTCCAACCGCGCATTTTAGAGTAACCTTAAGCCGTTAGGCCTTGGGGTTACGCCGCAATAGCGAGTGCTTCGTTATCGTTGGCACTTGTGTAATGGACCGTCACAGTGGCCCACGCTGAGAGATAGATAGCGCTTTTCAACACACGTCGATCCTAGTTCGGCCCCGTCAGCAACTGCCTTGAGCAGGTAGCTGGTGGTGGAGCCGCCGGGTACCGCCCCCGGGTCCGCTGCGCCTATTGCACGCCTTCGTTTATCCCCATAGCCGACCGAAGCCGGCAGGACCCATATAGGGGCGGGATTCATTAATGAAAAGGTCAGGCGGGATGTCCTAAGGTCTTCACAGTGCCGCAAACTATTGGCATGGACGTTTTGAACCGATGTTGACCCAGCGTTCCCGCTACGCCCTTCGTGCGATGCTCTATCTGGCCGGACAGCCCATTGCGGGTGCGCCAACGCCGATGAACCGCATCGCCACCGAAGCGAATGTGCCGCGCAAGTTCCTTGAGCTGATCCTGGCCGATCTGCGCGAGGCGGGCTTCCTCACGTCCACGCGCGGCAAGGCGGGTGGCTATCGCCTGGCACGCGCCAAGCACCTGATCTCGCTCGGCGAGATCATCCGGGTGATCGAGGGGCCGCTGGCGCTGGTCCCCTGCGTCAGCCGCACTGCCTATCGCCCGTGCAATGACTGCAAGGACGAGGCGAGCTGCGCGATCCGCCACGCGATGGCGCGGGTGCGCGACGAGACCGCGCGTATTCTCGACGGCACCAGCCTTGCGGATGCCACCGCCGAGGATCTTGCCGCGGCCTAGGCCGCGTTCTTCTTCTTCAGCTCGTCGCGGATCTCGCGCAGCAGCGTCACGTCCGCCGGTTCGGCGGCGGCGGCTTCCTCCGGCTTCGGGATTACGCGGTTCACCGCGCGCACCAGCAGGAAGATGATGAAGGCGACGATCACGAAATTGACCGCCGCGGTGATGAACGCGCCATAGCCGAACAGCGGCACGCCGGCCTTTTTCAGCGCGGCATAGTCGGTCGATCCGGTCAGCGCGGCGGGGATCGGCCCCAGCGCGATGAAGTAGCTCGAGAAATCGAGCCCGCCGAAGATCTTGCCGATCAGCGGCATCAGCAGATCGTCGGTCAGCGAGCTGACGATCTTGCTGAACGCGGCGCCGATGATGACCGCCACGGCCAGATCGAGCACGTTGCCGCGCGAAATGAACGCCTTGAATTCCTTGAACATCGCTTCGGCTCCCAACCCCTGCCGCCAGCGCGCGGCATCTTTGCCATGAAGCACGCTTGTGGAGCTTGCGCAAACCGCCTGCGTTTCCGATTTAGCTTTCGAACCGAGGTGTTGCCACTGTATAAGACACTTCGAACCCGATCCGGAGGATCCTGACGTGATGAAGTTTCGTGCCCTTCTTGCTCTTGCCGGCGGCGCCCTGCTCGCAGGCTGCGGCCTCAACAGCGTTCCCACCGCCGAGGAGAATGCGAAGGCGCGCTGGGCCGATGTGCAGGCCAATTATCAGCGTCGCGCGGATACCATTCCCGCGCTGGTCAACACCGTGAAGGGCGCCGCTGCGTCCGAAGGCAAGATCCTGAACGATGTGGTCTCGGCGCGCGCCAAGGCGACCCAGATCCAGGTGACCGGCGACGACCTCACCGACGAGAACAAGATGTCGGCGTATAACCAGGCCCAGGCCGGTCTGACCCTGTCGCTCCAGCGCCTGCAGGAAGCCTATCCGCAGCTGCAGAGCCAGGGTAACTTCAAGACGCTGATGGACCAGATCGAAGGCAGCAACAATCGCATCACCATCGCGGTGCGTGACTACAACGCCGCGGTGCAGGCCTATAACACCCGCATCCGCACCTTCCCCGACGCGATCGGCGCCAAGATCTTCTACGGCGCCAAGCCGATCGTGCCCTTCAAGGCCGAGGCGGGTGCGGAGAGAATGCCCGACGTCAGCTTCGGGAACAGCAACTGATCCTGCGGGCGCTTCTCCTCTGCGGTGCGCTGGCGGCCTGCAAGCCGCTCGCGCACGATCCGCATGCCGTTGCGGCGGGATGCACGCCGGCGGCGGAGACGACGCCCGTCGCCGGTGCGGTCGAAGGGGCGGCGGTGCCCAATGCGCGGCCCGCCCCCGCCGGCTATGATTTTCCGGCGCTGACCGGCCGGGTGGTCGATTCCGCCAACCTGCTTTCGGTAAGCGAGCGGCGGCGGCTTTCGAACCAGTTGGTCGATGCCGAGAAGAAGTCGAAGCATCAGTTCGTGGTGGTCACGGTCAAGAGCCTCGGCGGGCACCAGATCGCCGATTATGGCGTGAACCTGGGCCGCACCTGGGGCATCGGCCGCAAATGCTTCAACGACGGGGTGCTGCTGATCGTGGCGCCCAATGAGCGCAAGGTCCGGATCGAAGTCGGCACCGGCCTCGAAAAGGCACTGCGCGACGAGGAAGCGGGCGCGATCATCCGCGACGACATCCTGCCGCGCTTCAAGGAAGGCAAGTTCGCCGACGGCATCTTCGCCGGCAGCGAAGCCATCATTCGCGAGATCACTGAATGAGTCTGTTGCGTAGCCTGCTCGCATTGCTGCTGGTCCTGGTGCCGCTTTCGGCACAGGCGCAGCCGGTTTTCCCCAAGCTCTCCGGCCGGGTGGTCGACGAGGCACATCTGCTCTCGCCCGCCCAGGTCGCCCAGCTCAACCAGCTCTCCGAGGACGTCCAGAAGGCCTCGACCCGCCAGTTCGTCGTCGCGACCATCCCCGATCTCCAAGGCTATGACATCCAGGATTACGGCTATCAGCTCGGCCGTGCCTGGGGGATCGGCCAGAAGGACGCCAATAACGGCATCCTGCTGATCGTCGCTCCCAATGAGCGCAAGGTCCGGATCGAAGTCGGCTACGGGCTCGAGCCGATCATGACCGATGGCCTGTCCAGCCAGATCATCAACGAGAAGATCATCCCCCGCTTCAAGCAGAACGACATGGCCGGCGGCATCGTCGCCGGCGCGCAGGCGATCGCCGAGCAGATGAAGCTGCCGCTCGAGGCCGCCGAGCAGCGTGCCCAGCAGAGCCAGGCCAAGGTCAGCGAGACCGCCAAGCGCCGCCAAGGCAATGGCGGCGGCTTCCCGATCGGGCTGATCTTCTGGGGCATCATCCTGCTCTTCGTGATCGTGCCGATGCTCGGGCTCGGCCGGCGCAAGCGGCGCGGCCCCTGGGGCCCGCGCTACCGCAGCGACGACAGCGGCGCGCTGCCGATCATCCTCTGGTCGATCGCCAACGAGATCGGCCACCAGGCCAGCCGCGGTGGCTGGAGTGGCGGTGGTGGTGGTGGCAGCGACTGGGGTGGCGGTGGCGGCGGCGGCGGTGGCTTCTCCGGCGGTGGCGGATCGTTCGGGGGCGGCGGCGCCTCGGGGAGCTGGTGAGATGCGATTGACCGATCAGGACCGCATGGCGGTCACCCAGGCCGTAACCGCCGCCGAGCTGACCACCAATGGCGAGATCGTCACGGTCGTCGCCGGGCGCTCGGATCCCTATCACGACGTCGCGCTGCACTGGGCGGTGCTGGCGATGCTGCTCGTCCTGGCGCTGCTCGCCTGGCAGCCCTGGCCGGCCGAATGGCTCCATTCGCGCTTCATCGACAGCTGGGCGCAGACCGTGCCGGCGCGCTGGTACCTCACCATCGCGCTGATCCTGATGGCGGTCACCTTCCTGGTCGCCCGCGTCGTGCTGGCGCTCGACGCGCTCCGCCTGTTCCTCACGCCGTCGGCGACCAAGAACCGTCGCGTCCACCGCCGCGCGCTCGAACTGTTCCGCGCCGCCGCCGAGAAGCGCACCCGCGGCTCGACCGGCGTGCTGCTCTATCTCAGCCTTGCCGAGCACCGCGCCGAGATCATCGCCGACGAGGCGATCCACTCGAAAGTCACGCCCGACGTCTGGGGCGCAGCGATGGCGGCGTTGCTCAAGGGCGTGAAGGCGGACAAGGCCGGTGATGGCATGGCCGAGGCCGTCCACCAGATCGGGCTGGTGCTCGCCGAGCATTTCCCGCGCAGCGCGGACGATGTGAACGAACTTCCCGACCGGGTGATCGAACTGTGAGCGACATGGAAGAAGAGATTGCCTGGGCCGGCAAGTGGATCACCGCCAAGCGCCGCGGCAAATGGGAATATGTCTCGCGCGCCAAGGGTATCCGCGCCGCGGTGATCGTCGCGATCGACGCCGACGACCATGTCCTGCTGGTCGACCAGTTTCGCGTGCCGCTCGGCAAGCGCTGTCTCGAGCTCCCCGCCGGCCTTGTCGGTGATGAGGCCGGCCGCGAGAATGACAGTCCCTTCGAGGCTGCCCGCCGCGAGCTGATCGAGGAAACCGGCTATGACAGCGCGGAGATCGAGGACCTGGGCGAGTATTTCTCCTCGCCCGGCCTGGTCAGCGAGAGCTTCACTTTGGTCCGCGCGCGCGGACTGACCAAGGTCGGCGAAGGCGGCGGGCTGGAGGATGAGGACATCATCGTCCACCGCGTGCCGCTGGCGGGGCTCCCCGATTTCGTCGCGAAGAAGCGCGCCGAGGGGCTGGCGATCGACGTGAAGCTGTTGCTGTTGCTGTCAGGCGCGCTGCTCGGCATCTGACCTTCGTCATGCTGAACTTGTTTCAGCATCCAAGGTCCCACCAGCGATACCGCCTGGGGAGAGTTGGACCCTGAAACAAGTTCAGGGTGAAGAAGTGCAGTGGAAGCGGTGAAGCGCTTACCGGAAGTTGTCCGCGTACGCCTGGAGCTTCAGCTTGCGCTCCGGCGCCGGCACCACATGGAAGGCCAGGCCTTCGCGCTCGGCATAGGCGGTGGCGGCTTCCAGCGTCTCGAAGCTCAGGCGCAGCTGGGTCGCGGTCGCGTCGCCGCCGGTCCAGCCGGTCAGCGGATCGGCCTTTTGCTGGCGGACCGGCTCGAACTCGAGGATCCAGCTGGTCGTGCGCGCACGGCCGGACTGCATGGCGTTCTTGGGCTTCTGAAAAATGCGAGCGGTCTTGGTCATGGTCATTTCCCTTAGCGCGGGCCGGCGGCCCTTGCATCTGCCTTTTTCGTCCTGAGCGTCGCCGATGCCGCGGCGGGATCCTCGGGCCAGGGATGGCGCGGATAGCGGCCACGCATCTCCTTGGCGACCGCGGCCCAGCTGCCTTTCCAGAAGCCCGGCAGGTCGCGCGTCGTCTGGATCGGCCGGCCGGCCGGAGAGGTGAGGCTCAGCACCAGCGGCGTGCCGTCGCCGAGCACCGGATGCGTGTCGAGCCCGTACAGCGCCTGCACCCGCACCTCCACCATCGGCCCGCCCTCGGCGGCATAGTCGATCGCATAGGTCGAGCCCTCGGGCGTCTCGAAGCGGGCGGGGGCAAGCCGGTCGAGCGCCTTCTGCCCGTCCCAGCCGAGCAGGTTGTTCAGCGCATTGGTCAGCCCCTCGACCGCATCCAGCCGCCGCTTGCCGCTGAGCAGGCCGGGCAGCCAGTTGTCCAGCTCGGCGAGCAGCCGCGCGTCGGACAGCGAATCATTGCCGGCATAGGCGGCGCGGGTGCGCAGCGCCTGGGCGGTGTCCGACCAGGGCAGCAGCGCCAGCCCATACTCGCGTACGCCTTCCAGCAGCGCCTTCTCGATCTCTGCCGGGCTTGCCGCCGAATCGGGCCCGCTCGACAGCCGGATCGCCCCGAGCCTGCGTTCGCGCAGCGCCTCGATCCGCCCGGTCCCGGGATCGAAGCGGACGCTGCGCCGCGTCTCGATCCGATCGGCAAACAGCGATTCGACTTCGGCCGGATCGATCGGCGCGGCGGAGAGGATGCGCGCGCCCGCCGCCATGCCCTGCGTCTCCGCCACCGCCAGCCATTCGGCGCGGGCGAGCGAGGAGGTCGGGTCGAGCTTGAACCCGCGCCCACCGGCCGAAGCCCAGGTCTCGCCGCTCGCATCGCGCCGCTTGGCGATCCGATCGGGAAAGGCGAGGGCGACACAGGCGGCGGGATCGCCGATCCCGTCATCGCCCACCAGCTTCGCCCAGCGCTGCGCCAGCCGTCGGGCATTCTCCGCCCGCGGCCCGCGCTCGCTTCGCCAGCGGCGCAGGCGCAGCTCGAGATCGGCGTCATTGCCGCCCAGCCCGCGCTCGCCGAGCAGCACCGCGATCTGCGCCGCCGTCCCCGCCATGCCGCGCTCGGCGGCGCGGACCAGCATATGGCCGAGCCGGGGCGGCAGCGGCAGCCCGGCGATCGCCTTGCCATGGGCGGTCGGGCGGCCGGCTTCGTCGAGCGCTTCCAGCGTCCCAAGCCGCTTGCGCGCTTCGGAGACGGCAGCCTCGGGCGGCGGATCGAGCCAGTTCAGGTCGCGCGGATCGCTCACCCCCCAGAGTGCGCAATCGAGCACCAACGCCGAGAGATCGGCTTCCAGTATCTCGGGCGGATCGAAGCGCGGCAGGCCGGCGGTCGCCGCTTCTTCCCACAGCCGATAGGCGACACCCGGCCCCTGGCGCGCGGCGCGGCCGGCGCGCTGGGTGACCGATGCCTGGCTCGCCCGCTCGGTAACCAGCTGGGTCATCCCCGCCGCCCGATCATAGCGCGGCCGCCGCGCCAGCCCCGAATCGACCACCACCCGGATGCCGTCGAGCGTTAGCGAGGTCTCGGCGATCGAGGTGGCCAGCACGATCTTGCGGCGCCCCTGTGGATCGGGCGTGATCGCGGCGCGCTGGGCGCCCGGCTCAAGGCTGCCGTGCAACCTGTGCACCACCGTACCGGGCACTTCGCCGATCCGCTCCGCGGTCCGCTCGATCTCGGCGACGCCGGGCAGGAAGGCGAGCACGCCGCCTTCGGCCTCGCGCAGCGCGAGCCGACAAGCCGCCGCCATCGAATCCTCGATCCGCGCCTCCGCCGCGCGGCCGATATGGCGCAACTCCAGCGGCCAGCTCCGCCCCTCGCTCTCGACAACCGGCGCATCGCCCATCAATCCCGAGAAGCGCGTGCCGTCGAGCGTTGCCGACATCGCCACCAGCCGCAAATCGGGGCGCAGTGCCGCCTGTGCGTCGAGCGCCAGCGCCAGGCCGAAATCGCTGTCGAGGCTGCGCTCATGGACTTCGTCGAACAGCACGGCGGAAACCCCCGCGAGTTCGGGATCGGCCTGTATGCGATTGACGAAGATGCCCTCGGTCACGACCGTCACCCGCGTCGCGGCCGATCGCTTGCTGTCCATCCGCGTCGCGTAGCCGAAGGTCTGGCCGACATTCTCGCCCGCGAGCGCCGCCATCCGCTCGCCCGCCGCCCGCGCTGCGAGCCGGCGCGGGGAGAGCAGCAGCACTTCGCCGGTGCACCAGTCCTCGCCAATCAGTGCCGGCGCCACCGCCGTGGTCTTGCCCGCGCCCGGCGGGGCGACCAGCACGGCATTGCTCCCGCCGCGCAGCGCGGCGAGCAGATCGGGCAATACGGCGTGGATCGGCAGCAAATCGTTCATGAGCGCTGCAACCATTTCCCCAAGCCGGTGTTACGCGCAAGCGAAGGAGGACCGGACATGGCGCGAACCCTGGCTCAATTTTCGATCACCGCCGATGGCGACGGCGATTACACGCTGCATCTCGAGGATGATGACGGCGAGACGCTGGAGTTCACCGCCAGCGAGGAGCAGCTCGACCTGATCGTCGAGGCGATCGAGGAAGTGCTCGATGCCGACGAGGACGATCTTCTGGACGACGACGAGGATGAAGACGAGGACGTCGAGGAATAGTCTTCGTCACCCCGGGCCGGGGTGACGCTGCCGTGCCCTGGAATCAATACGCCCGGGCGACCGCGAACTCGACCGCTTCGACCATCGCATCCTTGGCGGTGCCATTGGCGAAGATGCCCAGCGAATCGATCGCGCGCTGGCCGTAATGGCGGGCGCGGGCGAGCGTATCGTCCACCGAGCGGCTCGCCTGCACCAGCTTGATCGCCTCGGCGAAGTCGGCATCCGAATTGCGGTGGCCCGCGATCGCATCCTTCCAGAAGGCGCGTGCCGCCTCGTCGCCGCGCGCATAGGCGAGGATCACCGGCAGGGTCATCTTGCCTTCGCGGAAGTCGTCGCCGGCGTCCTTGCCCATCGTGCCCGCGTCCGAGACATAGTCGATCGCGTCGTCGACCAGCTGGAAGGCGATGCCCAGGTTGCGGCCATAGGCGTCGAGCGCCAGTTCCTCGGCTTCCGAGCGCTCGGCGACCACCGCGGCGATGCGGCAGGCGGCGGCGAACAGCGCGGCGGTCTTGGCGCCGATGATGTCGAGATAGCGTTCCTCACCCAGGTCGAGCCGGCGCACCGCGGTGAGCTGGTTGACTTCGCCTTCGGCGATCACGGCGCTGGCGTTGCTGAGGATGTGGAGCGCCTTCAGGCTCTCGCTCTCGACCATCAGCTCGAACGACTTGCTGAACAGGAAGTCGCCGACCAGCACGCTGGCCGGGTTGCCCCAGATGATGTTGGCGGTGCGGCGGCCACGGCGCAGGTCCGAGCTGTCGACGACATCGTCGTGCAGCAGCGTCGCGGTGTGGATGAACTCCACCGCGGCGGCGAGCCGGTGGTGGCGGGTGCCCGGATAGTTGAGCAGGCGCGCCGCCGCGAGCGTCAGCATCGGCCGCATCCGCTTGCCGCCGCCGGCGATCAGATGGCCGGCCAGCTCCGGAATCAGCGGAATCTCGGACTGCATGCGATCGAGGATCACCGCGTTCACGAGGTTCATGTCCTGGGCGACGAGCGCCATCATCGGATCGAGCGAGGGGGCGGGGCCGCCGCCAAGGCGATGGATGGTAGCGCTCATGGGCCAAGCCTCTGGCGGGTGCGGCGCACAAAGGCAAGACTTGCGTGACCTTACGTCCTGCGCAAAGAGGATGGCGATGTCCGACGAGACCCTCAACCGCTACCGCCAGAGCATCGACAATATCGATGCCGCGCTCGTGTTCCTGCTCGCCGAGCGCTTCAAGGTCACCCAGGCGGTGGGGCGCTACAAGGCGGAATCGGGCCTGCCGCCCGCCGATCCCGGCCGCGAGGACCGCCAGATCGCCCGGCTGCGCGAGCTCGCCAAGACGGCGGACCTCGATCCGGAATTCTCCGAGAAGTTCCTGCGCTTCATCATCGACGAAGTGATCCGCCACCACGAGCAGCTGCGGGACGAGAAATGAGGCGGGCCGCCGCGCTCCTGCTGCCGGCGCTGATGCTGGCGGGCTGCGGCGGCAACCAGGCGCAGAAGCCGGCGCCGTCTCCCTCGCCGAGCGAGAGCCCCACGCCCGCGCTCGATCCCGCCGCGCGGCTTGCGGCCGCGGTCAAGGCGTCCTTCCCCGAAGGCGTCAACCAGGGCCCGGTCACCTTTGACGACAACAAGCTGGTCGATACTGGCTTCGGCCCGGTGCTGGTCAGCCACGGCCATGTCCGCGATCCCGCGCATGTCGATGCCGGCACGATCGCGGTCCATTATCTCGATGCGGACGGCACCGGCTTCAAGGTGCGCAAGGCCTATCCCAAGGCGGCGGAGAGCGGCAGCTTCGGCGACCTCGCCGAATGGTCGGTCAGCGACAAGTTCCTCGACCGGCCGGTGGTCTATGTCGAGGGTGGCGGCACCTGGCAGGGATACACGTGCAGCTTCACCACGCTCGTCGCGCTCAACCCGGAGGGGCCGAAGGAAGTGGCCTCCTTCCAGTCCGTCTATGACAATGGCGGCGCGGTCGAGGACAATGCCCAGTCGGTCCGGGGCAAGATCGGGGCGATCCGAAAGGGTATCGATTTCACCGTGAAGTTCGAGGGAACCCGATCCTTCGCCGAGCGATACGTCTGGAGAGATGGCAAGTACCAGCGCGAAGGCGGGGAAAGCCAGGTTCCATCCTGTTGAGGGGGTAGAGACGTGGCGGCGGACGATGATTTCCTGATCTTCCGCCCCGACGATGTCGACCTGTCCCGCTCCCCGCTGCGCAAGGGCGTGGCCGAGCCGACCCATGTCCTCGGCGCCTTCAACCCCGGCTTCGCGCGCCTGCCCAACGGTAACCTGCTGCTGATGGTCCGCGTGGCGGAAGCGCTGCGCGATCCGGTCGATGGCGAGCATGCCCGGGCGGTGCGCTGGACGCCTTCGGGCTATGTCCTCGATCGCCACGCCGTGGCGGGCATCCAGATGGACGACCCGCGCCAGTTCGCGCTCAAGGACCGCAACCCCCGCCTGCTCGGCCTCACCTCGCTCTCCTGGCTGCTTCCCGTCGAACTGAGCAGGGACGCGAGCAAGATCGTGAAGATCCATTACGACAAGGCGATCGAGCCCTCGGCGTCGTTCCTCGACTACGGCGTCGAGGATGCCCGGATCAGCCTGGTCGGCGGCAGCTGGTGGATGACCGTGTGCGGCGTCTCCGCCGAGCGCCACTGCACCGCGATGTACCACTCGGTGAACGGGCTCGACTACAAGCTGCTCGGCGTGGTGCTCGATCACCAGAACAAGGACATGATCCTGTTCGAGGGCAAGCCAGGCGGCAAGTACATGGCGCTCACCCGCCCGCTTGGCGAAGTCTATTTCGCCTATCCAGAGGACTCCCCCTGGCTCGGCGGCCCCTCGATCAACATGGCGCAGTCGCCCGATGGCCTGCATTGGAAGCCGCTCGACACGCCCGGCATCCGCGCGCGCAAGGGGACCAGCTCTACCCAGCGGATCGGCGGGGGCAGCCAGCCGGTGCTCACGCCGCAGGGCTGGATGCTGATCTATCACGGCGTCGAGAAGCAGGGCGCGGTCGGCGTCTATCGCAGCTTCTGGGCGCTGCTCGACAAGGACGATCCCTCGAAGATTCTCCGCCTCGAGGACGAGACCCCGCTGATCGAGGCCAACCCGGCACTCACCGATCCGATCGCGCACCAGCTCTATCTGCCCACCCCCGTGGTGTTCACCACCGGCGTGGCCGACGCCGGCGACCATTATATCGCGGCCAGCGGCGAAGCCGATCTCGCCTGCCGCATCACCCGCCTGTCGAAGGAGCGGTTCCAGTGAGCTGGCCTTTCTGCTCCCCGGGGGGGGGGGGGGGGGGGGGGGGGGGGGGGGGGGGGGGGGGGGGGGGGGGGGGGGGGGGGCGGGGGGGGGGGGGGGGGGGGGGGGCGGGGGGGGGGGGGGGGGGGGGGGGGGGGGGGGGGGGGG
>NZ_JASATQ010000022.1:0-68043 GCF_038440415.1 Sphingomonas sp. OTU376
CGGGATGACGGCTACTCGCTGATCGGCACGTAGTTCAGTTCCTTGAGCGCGGTCATCAACGTGCCGGCAAAGCGTTCGGGCGCTGGCTCGACGCCCATCGCCCAGGCCATGATGTCGACGTCCTGCTCCTCGAGCAGTTCCTCGAACAGGTCCATCTCGGCATCGCTCCAGCTGGCGCCATGCTTATCGAAAAAGCCGCCGATCAGCAGGTCGGCTTCCTTCACGCCGCGGTGCCATGCGCGGAAGTGCAGGCGCTTGAGACGGATTTCGCGGTCCATGCGGGTCCTCAACGGCAAATGGCCGGCAGCGCGAAACGGCGCAGTCGGCGAGGGGAATAGGGATGTGCAGATAGGTCGGTGGGGGGCGAAACGCCAGTCCACAACTTAATCGCGCCATTATCGGGCGATTGCAGCCCGATTGGCCGGCGATCTTCCTATGATGGGGGATACATTGGGTAGGGGTAGTTCCAAATGCGTTTCGTGATGCTGAAGTCGATCAATGGCGATCCGATCCTCGTGAACATCGCCGAGGTTCGTACCGTGGCGACGATCAACATGGCGGGCGACGATGTGGGCGTACTCTCGTTCGACGGCGCGCATGAAGTGGTGGTCGGCTCGACCGTCAACGAAGTCCATGCCGCGATCGAGGCGGCCGGCCAGGCGATCGCGCCGGCGCGCAACGCGGCCTGAGGCGCTAGATTTTCCATTTCGGTTGCCCGGCGAAGGCCGGGGATCAGCTCTGGATTTAAGGCTGGCCATAGAGCCTGCACGAGTCTTCGGAATTACTCCCGTCATCCCCGCGAAGGCGGGGATCCATTCCCGCTGCGGGCAATGGGACTCACTTCGGGCAGCCAGAATGGATCCCCGCCTTCGCGGGGATGACGATAAGAACATGCGGTCCCGACCCAGGTTCGGGCTTTGCATCCCGAATGTCCGGCTGGCTCATATCGCCCCCTAGCGGCGCGCCGTTGCAGCGATTAGGTCGGGGCCAATGCGGCCCGACATTCTCAATCCGCTTTTCGCCGAAGTCACGGCGCTGAAGGGCATTGGCGCCGCGCTCGCCAAGCCGCTGGAGCGGCTCGGGCTGGCGCGGGTGGTCGATGTCGCCTTCCATCTGCCGACCGGTTTCATCGACCGTATCCCGCGCGACGAGCTGATGGCGTCCGATGTCGGCCGGATCATCGCGATCGAGCTGACCGCAGCCAATTATCGCTTCGGCAGTAGCCCGCGCTCGCCCGCCCGGGTGCAGGCGGTCGACACGCATGGCAATTTCGTCAGCCTGGTCTTTTTCGGCGGCAATTCGGGCTGGGCGAAGAAGCTGCTGCCGCTCAACGAGAAGCGCTGGGTGTCCGGCCGGCTCGACCAATATGGCCAGGAATTGCAGATCGTGCACCCCGAGGTCGTCGTGCCCGAAGAGGCCGAGGGCGGCGGGCGCGAGGCGGTCTATCCCTGTTCGGAAGGCATCACCTCGAAGCGTATCGCGGCGATGGCCGCCCAGGCGATCGAGCGCGCGCCCGACCTGACCGAATGGATCGAGCCGAGCCTGAAGGAGCGGCACCAATGGCCGGGCTGGAAGGAAGCGCTGACCCGCATCCATGCCGATCCGGCCGACGCCAAGGCGCGCGAGCGGCTCGCCTATGACGAGGTGTTCGCCAACCAGCTCGCATTGATGCTGGTGCGCGGCGAGGCACGAGCCAAGCGCGGGCGCTCGCTGCAGGGGGACGGGCGGCTGCGCGACAGGCTCCAGCTGCCGTACACGCCGACCGGCGCCCAATCGCGGACGATCCGCGAGATCGAGGGCGACATGGCGCAGAGCCAGCCGATGCTTCGCCTGCTCCAGGGCGATGTCGGCGCGGGCAAGACGCTGGTCGCGACGATGGCGCTGCTGATCGCCGCCGAGGCGGGGGCGCAGGGCGCGATGCTGGCGCCGACCGAGATCCTGGCGCGGCAGCATTACGAGAATCTGTCGCGGATGCTCGCCGGGCTCGATGTGCGGATCGCGATCCTGACCGGGCGCGACAAGGGCAAGGCGCGCGAGGCGACGCTGATGGGGCTCGCCGCGGGCGAGATCGACATCCTGGTCGGCACCCATGCGATCTTCCAGCAGGGCGTGACGTATCGCGACCTGGGGCTGGTGGTGGTGGACGAGCAGCACCGCTTCGGTGTGGCCGAGCGGCTGATGCTCCAGGCCAAGGCGCAGGTGCCGCCCCATCTGCTGGTGATGACCGCGACGCCGATCCCGCGCACGCTGCAGCTCGCTTCGCATGGCGAGATGGATGTGAGCCGGCTCGACGAGATGCCGCCGGGCCGCCAGCCGATCCAGACCACGGTGATCGCCGAGGACAAATTGGACGCGGTCGTTGCCGGGCTGGGGCGGCACCTGGAGGCGGGCAAGCAGGCCTATTGGGTGTGCCCGCTGGTCGAGGAAAGCGAGAAGACCGATCTCGCCGCGGCCGAGCATCGCGCGGCGACGCTCACCGCCAAGTTCGGCGCCAAGGTCGGGCTGGTCCACGGCCGGATGAAGGGACCGGAGAAGGACGCGGTAATGGCGCGCTTCGCCAGCGGCGAGCTGGGCGTGCTGGTCGCGACGACGGTGATCGAGGTCGGCGTGGACGTGCCCAATGCGACACTGATCGTGATCGAGGCGGCGGACCGGTTCGGCCTCGCCCAGCTCCACCAGCTGCGCGGGCGGGTCGGGCGGGGCGGGGGGCAGTCGCACTGCATCCTGCTGCGCGGCGACAAGCTCAGCGAGACGTCGCGGGCGAGATTGGCGCTGATGCGCGACACCACCGACGGCTTCCTGATCGCCGAGCGCGACCTCGAGCTGCGCGGCGCGGGCGAGATCCTCGGCACGCGCCAGTCGGGCGAGCAGACCTTTCGGCTGGCGACGCCGGAGAGCCTGGCGACCTTGATCGCGGCAGCGAATGGCGATGCGCGGCTGCTCGAGGACCAGGACCGGTCGTTGCAGTCTGCGCGCGGGCAGGCGGCGCGGGTGGCGCTGTACCTGTTCGAGCGGGATGCTGCGGTGAGCCTGTTGCGGGCGGGGTAAATTCTCCCCTCCCTGGAAGGAAGGGGAATGGGAACCTACTTCGCTTTCACCATCACCGAGATCAGCTCGTAATAGCTGGCGAGGTCGATCGCGCGCTCGAACTGGCAGCCAATGCGGCCGCCCAGCGCCCAGCGGACTTCCGCCACCACCGTGCCGGCATGCGGCAGGACCACGCGGATGCGGTCGCCGGTCTGGAACTCGTCTTCGCAGCGCGCCATCAGGCCGTGCGGCGAGATGTTGACGATGATGAAATTCAGCTGCTTCGCGTCGGGACCGAACGCGCGCGCGCGGTAGTAGACGTCTTCGCGTCCTTCCCGCCGGGGCTCCGAATAAGCCAGGTTCGATCCAAAACTCACGCCACGCCTCACAAAACGCTTGAGGTACGGTTGCGGTGATACTGTTACCGCGTGAATCTCATTGCAACGAAGCTGCTTAACACCGACTTATCGGAGCATCCGGAAGGTTACGCAGGTACGAGCAGGCCGTGCTTCTTCTTGCCGAAGCTGAGCTTGACCTGGCTCGTCACCGGGATGTCATAGGCCGGGTCGCTTACCACCTGGTCGTCGACGCGGATCGCGCCCTCGGCGATCTTGCGGCGGGCCTCGCCCTTGGAGGCGCAGAGCTCGAGCGCGATCAGGGCGTCGACCACGTTGATGCCGGTACCCTCGACCGCGAAGGTCGGGAGCGAACCGCCGGCCGAGCCTTCCTCGAACACCTTGCGGGCGGTCTCGGCGGCTTCATCGGCTGCGGCGCGGCCGCGGCACATGGCGGTGGCTTCGTTGGCGAGGACCTTCTTGGCTTCGTTGATGCCGGCGCCCTCAAGTGCCTCGAGGCGGGCGATCTCTTCGAGCGGCAGGTCGGTGAACAGGCGCAGGAAGCGGCCGACGTCGCGGTCGTCGGTGTTGCGCCAGAACTGCCAGTAATCGAAGGCCGAGAGCTGGTCGTCGTTGAGCCAGACGGCGCCCGACATGGTCTTGCCCATCTTGCCGCCGTCCGCCGTGGTGATCAGCGGGGTGGTGACGCCGTAGACCTCGGTGCCGTCGACGCGGCGGGCGAGCTCGATGCCGTTGACGATGTTGCCCCACTGGTCCGACCCGCCCATCTGCAGGCGGCACGCGGCGCGGCGCGACAGTTCCAGGAAGTCATAGCCCTGGAGGATCATGTAGTTGAACTCGAGGAACGACAGCGATTGCTCGCGGTCGAGGCGCAGCTTGACCGAGTCGAAGCTGAGCATGCGGTTGACCGAGAAATGCCGGCCGATGTCGCGCAGGAAGGGGATGTATTCGAGCTTGTCGAGCCATTCGGCATTGTCGACCATCACCGCGTCGGTGGGGCCGTCGCCGAAAGTGAGGAACTTCTCGAACACGGTCTTGATCGAGGCGACGTTCTGCTGGATCACCTCGTCGGTCATCAGCTTGCGCGCCTCGTCCTTGAACGAGGGATCGCCGATCTTGCCGGTGCCGCCGCCCATCAGCACGATCGGCTTGTGGCCGGCCTGCTGGAGGCGGCGCAGCAGCATGATCTGGACGAGGCTGCCGACGTGCAGCGACGGCGCGGTCGGGTCGAAGCCGATATAGCCGGGGACGATCTGCTTCGTCGCAAGGGCGTCGAGCGCCTCCGGGTCGGTGACCTGGTGGATATAGCCACGTTCGGAGAGCAGGCGGAGCAGATCGGACTTGAATTCGGTCATAATGCGGGCCGCATAGCCGAGCCGAGCGGCCCTGTCATGCCTTGGACGTATCGCAGTCCTTGTTGCCGGCATACGCGCTGAGAATTGCGGCGAGCAGGCCGGGGAAGCGGGCATCGACTTCGCCGCAGCGCGTCGTGTTGCGCATCTCGACGCCCTGGCGCTCCGAATGGATCAGCCCGGCGTCGCGCAGCACCTTGAAATGCTGGGACAGCGAGGACTTGGGGATGTCGCGATCGCCGACCCTGGCGAAGGTCGAGCAGCCCTGGACGCACCCCTGGCCGGCGACCTGGGCGAAGATCGCCGCGCGCGTGGGATCGGACAGCGCGTGGAGGATCGCCTCCACCGACACGTCTTCGATCGAAGGGTGAAACAGGGGTCGCATGAATTTTATCTAGGGGCTCTTGAAGCTTGGTTCAACAGTTCCGAATTCCTGAACTATGGGAGTATGGGGCCATATCGGCGACCGGCCCATGGAGAATTTCAGTCATGTCGAAGCTCGCAGACAAGGTCGCGATCGTTACCGGGGCATCCAAGGGCATCGGTGCCGGCATCGCCAAGGCATTGGCGGCGGAAGGCGCCGCGGTGGTGGTCAACTATGCGTCGAGCAAGGCCGGCGCGGATGCGGTGGTGAAGGACATCACCGGTGCCGGTGGCAAGGCGATCGCCGTGCAGGCCGATGTCGCCAGGGCCGACCAGGCGCAGGCGCTGGTCGATGCCGCGATCAGGGAATTCGGCCGGCTCGACGTGCTGGTCAACAATTCGGGCGTCTATGAATTCGCCTCGCTCGATGCGACGACCGAGGAACTCTATCGCCGCACCTTCGACGTGAACGTGCTCGGCGTGCTGCTCACCACCCAGGCGGCGGCGAAGCATCTCGGCGAGGGCGCAAGCGTGATCAACATCTCGTCAGCGGTCACCAGCCTCTTCCCGGCGGAGTCCGCAGTCTACACGGGCACCAAGGGCGCGGTGGACGCGATCACCGGCGTGCTCGCCAATGAGCTCGGTCCGCGCAAGATCCGCGTCAACGCGATCAACCCGGGCGTGGTCGAGACCGAGGGCACCCATGCCGCGGGCTTTGTCGGTTCGGAATTCTTCGACGCGATCATCGGCCAGACCCCGCTCGGCCGCGTCGGCTATCCGGACGACATCGCCGCGATCGCCGTGTTCCTGGCTTCGGACGATGCGCGCTGGCTGACCGGCGAGAAGCTGACCGCCAGCGGCGGCCTGCGCTGAGCTTGGGGCGGGATGGGGCGACCCGGCCTCATCCCGCAACCGGCTTCGGCGCAGATGGTCGCGTCACCATCCAGATGCCGGCGCATACCAGCAGCAGCGCGGCGAGATAGCTCCAGTGGAGCAGCGATTCACCGAGGAAGACCGCGGACAGCGCGACGCCGAACACCGGGATCAGGAAGTTGAACGCGGCGATCTGGCCGACGGGATTGTGCTTGAGCAGCAGGCTCCACAGCGCGAAGGCAACCGAGGACAACAGCGCCAGATACAGCAGCAGCGCGGCCGCAGGCAGGCTGGGTGTGGCGATATGGCCGTTACCGCCAAGGCCGACCGAAGTGAGGATCAGACCGCCGATGCCGAGCTGCCAGCCGGTCATCACCAGCGGATCCATGTCGCGCGAGATGCGCTTGCCATAGATCGAGGCGGCGGCGAGGACGAAGGCTGCGATGATGACGAAGCCCTCGCCCAGCAGGCTGAAATCGAAGTCGAGACGGCCGTTGCCGCCCAGGTTGACCACTACCACGCCGAGGAATCCGACCAGGCAGCCCAGCGCCTTGCGGCTGCTCAGCCGGTCGTCGGCATAGAGGAAATGGGCGATCACCACGCTGAAGAACACCCCGGTGGCGTTCATGATCGACGACTTCACGCCCGACGCATTGGCGAGGCCGACATAGAAGAACACGTACTGGATGCCGGTCTGGGTGAGGCCGAGCAGCGCTACCTGGCGACACTGGCCTGCGCTCAGGGCGAAGACCCGCTTGCCGGTTGCCGCAGCGAAAGCGAGCAGGATCGTACCCGCCAGGACGAAGCGATAGCCGGCGAACAGCAGCTGCGCGGCGGTATCCGCCCTGGCGATGCCGAACAGTGCATAGCCGTTCTTGATCGCGGGATAGGCGCTGCCCCAGAGCACGCAGCAAAGCGTGGCGAGCAGGAAGACACCGGTGCGGGACTGGTAGAAAGGACTGGACACGCGCGGCCCGTAACGCATCTTCGCGCGCGTACAAACCGCCACCAGGTCACCATGCACCTTCGCGTTCCACTTTACCCGCATCCCGATTTCCCGAGTGCGGTCGATCGCATCGAAGTGAAGGTGACGCGTTTTGCCCCGCAGCTGCTGGGCCTGCGCTATTTCGTCTTCGGCCCGCTGGACCAGCTGGTGCTTCCGCCGGCCGCGGAGGCGCCGGCGCGGCGCGACGAACTGTGGAAGTCGACCTGCTTTGAAGCGTTCGTGCGCGGGGAGGGCGAGGGGTATCTCGAGCTCAATTTCGCGCCCTCGGGCGATTGGGCGGCATACAGCTTCACCGGCTACCGCGAAGGCATGGCCGATGCTCCGGTTAGCAGCCCGCGAGGCACCTGGATGTCCGGCGGCGTGATGGCGGCGGAGGTGGAATTGCCGCTCGAAGGCCCGTGGCAGCTGGCGATCACCGCGGTGATCGAGGAATGCGACGGAACCAAATCCTATTGGTCCTCCGAGCATGGCCCTGGAAAGCCGGACTTCCATGCCGAGGCGGGATTTGTGGTGGAATTGCCGGCACAGGCGCAGGCGAGCGCCTTCTGACGGAGCGCAGGCGGCAGGGCCAGTTGCGCTCTCCCTATAGGATAGCAAGCTAAACCGATGAGAGCGGGCGACGATCCGGCTTGCGTCATGCTCGAACTCCCCGCATCCAGCAGCGCATGAAATTCGGCATCGACCGGCTGCTCGCCGACCCTGAGCTTCGTCGCCCCCTCGAAGGCAAGCGCATCGCGCTGCTCGCCCATCCCGCCTCGGTGACGGAGGATCTGACGCACTCGCTCGATGCGCTGGTCGCGACCGGGCTCAATGTCTCGGCGGTGTTCGGTCCGCAGCACGGGGTGCGCGGCGACCTGCAGGACAATATGATGGAGTCGCCGGACTATACCGACCCGACGTACGGGATGCCGGTGTTCAGCCTCTATGGCGAGGTCCGCCGCCCGACCGGTCAGTCGATGGGCACGTTCGACACGATCCTGATCGACCTGCAGGACGTGGGTTGCCGTATCTACACCTTCGTCACCACGCTGCTCTATGTGCTCGAAGCCGCGGCGGAGCATGGCAAGGGCGTGTGGGTGCTCGATCGCCCCAATCCCGCCGGCCGCCCGGTGGAGGGCACGACGCTGCTTCCAGGCTGGGAGAGCTTCGTCGGCGCCGGGCCGATGCCGATGCGCCACGGCATGACGCTGGGCGAGATGGGCCATTGGTTCATCCGGCAGTTCAACCTCGATGTCGACTATCGGGTGATCGAGATGGAAGGCTGGCAGCCCGACGCCGCGCCCGGCTTCGGCTGGCCGATCGAACGCCCCTGGATCAATCCGAGCCCCAATGCTGCCAACGTCAACATGGCGCGTGCCTATGCCGGCACGGTGATGCTGGAAGGCACATTGCTCTCCGAAGGCCGGGGCACCACGCGCCCGCTCGAGTTGTTCGGTGCGCCCGATATCGACGCGAAGAAGCTGATCGTCGCCATGTACACGCTGGCGCCGCAATGGCTGGCGGGATGCACGCTGCGCGATTTCTGGTTCCAGCCGACGTTTCACAAGCATGTGGGGCAGCTTTGCTCGGGCGTGTTCATCCATGCCGAGGGTGCTGCCTATGACCATCAGGCGTTCCGACCGTGGCGGCTGCAGGCGCTGGGCTTCAAGGCGATCCGCAAGCTCTATGGGGATTATCCGCTGTGGCGCGATTTCCCGTACGAATATGTGTTCGACAAGTTGGCGATCGACGTCATCAACGGCGGCACTGACCTGCGCGAATGGGTGGACGACTCAGCGGCGGAGCCCGGCGATCTCGACGCGCGGACGCTGCCCGACGAGGCTGCCTGGATCGAGGCACGACGGCCGCACCTGCTCTATTGAACGAACGGGTTCCGGCGGGCGGGAGGGAGAACACCACCCGCCGGAATTCCGTCAGGCGTCCGCCAGTTCCGCCTTTGCGATCGCCGGGATCAGGCCCAGCGACAGGGTCTGGCCTTCCGCGCCGCCGATATAGGCGGTGACGCCGTTGACCTCATATTGCATCGCGAAATACTTGGAGTTCCCGTAATCGGGATCGCCGCCAAAGGTCTCGTTGTTGAGCGCGAGCTGGAAGTTGGTTGTGCCCTGATCGACGATCAGGCCGCCCTGGTTCAGGATCGCCTGGCAGATCGCCGTCACGTCGAAGCCGTTATTGGACGAGCCATAGATAGCGCGCTTCACCTGGAACGGCGTGTTCGCGGACTGCGCCACGCTCGGCTGCGGCGCGGTGTTGAAATAATAGGCCGGATAGCCGGGCGAGGGGATCAGATCGACCGTTGTGTTCTCGACCGCGGCGAGACCGATGGGGTTGCCGCTGTTGAGGCCGGTGGCGGTGTACCAGGCCAGGAAATATTTGGTCGCCCCGGAATCGGGATCGCCGAAACTGCCATTGTTCACGGCAACGTCGTCATTGCCGCCGGCAACCATGGCCGCCACTTGCGAGGTGACGTCTTCCCCCATGGAATTGGACGCGTAGACGGCGAGAAGGATCGATATGGTCATCGCAAATCTCCATTTTCGAAAAACAAAGCCGTACTTTGCGCTGATATGCGGCGACTTGCTTCATTTCGGACGCAAAATGCCCCAGCGTGGCGATTGTGCGCCGCGACTCGAAAGTTCTGATAAAGCAAATCCGTGAATAGGCTGCGACTTGATTTAAGAATGTTCAAGTGAATTTGCGTCGCAAATGGCGATGAAATATATACGTGACTTAATATTGTAAATTACGATGCGATAATGATTTTGTTATATTATAAAATAAATTTGACGTAATCTTGGGGTGCCATATGCTCCGCCGAAACGCGGCGTGTTACCGCATCCGTCTCGGCATTTGCCTCGCAACGGCAATCCGCCTAACCACCGCATCATGTTGGCGGGGCTGATATTTGCGGTCGAGGAGGCTGAGGGCCGCCCGGGGACTTTGATGGCGACGCTGCCGTTCGGCGGCATGACGTTGCTCGAATATCAGGCGCGGCTGCTGTTCGGCGCCGGCACCGAGCAGGTGCTGGTCGCGGTCGGCAAGATGACCCCGGCGTTGCTCGCGGCGGTGAATCGCGCCGCCAAGCGCCATCCCCGCATCGAGATCGTCCGATCGGCCGAGGAAGCCGCCGAGAAGATCGCGCCCGGCGCGCAGGTGCTGGTGATGGCTGACGGGCTGGTTACCACCGATCCGGTGATGGACCGGATGGCCAAGGCGGGCGGCGAGGCGCTGCTTGTCACGGATGATCCGACATCGCCCGCCGCGATCGAGCGACTCGACATGCGGGACAGCTGGGCGGGGATCGCGCGCATCTCGCTGGAGCAACTCACCCAGATCGCCCAGATGCCCGAGGATTATGATTTCCAGTCGGCGCTACTGCGGGTCGCAGCGCAGTCGGGCGCCGAGCATGTAGGGTTGACCGCGGGCTGGCTGAAGGGCGGCCATGCCGTCGAGCGCAGCATCGAGGGGCTGGCTGCGCGCAACACCGGTGTGCTCGCAGCACTTACCGAGCGCCGCACCGACTGGGCGGATCGCTGGGTGTTCACCCGCGCCGCGCGTATCGTCCTGCCGGAACTGGTCGGGCGGAACGTGCGGGGCTGGGCGGTGAGCGTCGGTGGCGGCGTGGTTTCGGCGATTTCGCTGGTCTGCACCGCGATGGGCTGGGTCGGTGCGGGCAGCGTCGTCGCGCTGCTTGGTACCGCGACGCTCGCCACGGGCGCGGCGATGGCGGTGCTGCGCGGTGAGGACAAGCGCGCCGGGTTGCTCGAATGGGCGATCTTCGCGCTGTTCGCCCTGATCGTGCTGCTCAGTGGCTGGGTGGAATTCGCGGCCAGCGGGAGCACGACGCCGCCGGTGCTCGCGCTGGTTGCCGCAGCTGCGCAATGGCTGGTCGAACGCGTGCCAAGCCGGCCGAAGCGCTGGTGGTCGAGCCCCTCGGCGCACCTGCTGGTTTTTTCGCCCTTCGCATTGTCCGGATTCGCGACAATCGGGCTTGCTGCAGTTGCGATATATTCCTTCGCCACGCTCGCTGCGGCAGTTGAGGGTACGCGCGAAAAAGCTTAGTCTCGTCTTAAGGACATTTCCGTTAGCTTGGGGTCGATGTCGGAGAATCCCATCGACATGCGCGATGGCCTGGCTGTCAGCGCCCGGGAGCTGCTCGCACGTGCGGCGGCTGCGGAGTTGCGCGCCTATAAGGGTCTGATGGTCGCCGTTGATGATTTCTTCCTGCCCGAAGAGGCCCGGCTCGACGAGCATAGCCGCGCAGGCCTGGCCGCGCTGTTGCGCGGGCTCGTGGAGACGGTGGAAGGCGAGATTCGCGAGCATGCCGTACGGTTGTTGACCGGGCGCAGCGAGACCCTGCTGGTCGCCAAGCTGATCGAGCCGGGCAATTCGGTGCTCGCACGACTGTGGAATTCCGGGCTGCTCCGTGATGGCGAGCTGATGGGCGAGCTGATCGCGCGGGTGCGCCAGGAGATGCTGGGCGCGGCGCTGCCGATGAGCGCGCCGGACGATCCCGAGCGGCCGAGCCTGATCAACCGATTCGTCCAGCATCCGGACAGGGTCGTCGCCGCCAGCGCGATGGCGGTGCTGATCGCCGAAAGCCGGCGCCGGGGCAGTCCCGAAGTGGGACAATTCCAGACCGAGCTGCCCGCCGAGCTGCACCACCGGCTGGTGTGGTGGACGGCGGCGGCGCTTCGGGAGCGCGTGGTCGATGCCAGTGAATCGCTCGATCGCGTCTTGTGCGACGCGGCGCAGCGCAGCCTTGCCGCCTATGATGAGGGCGATCGGCTCGAAGCCGCCGCGATGCGCTTCGCCGCCGCGATCGATGCCCAGCCGGGCGAGCTCCCGGCCATGCTCGTCGAGTCGCTTGGTGACCGGCGGATCGTGCTGTTCGTCGCGCTGCTCGGGCACGGCATGGGCGTGCCCTATGAGCTGGCGCGTGACCTGGTGCTGGATCCGGCGGCGGACCGGCTATGGCTTGCGCTGCGGGCGCTGGATATCGGTCGCGAGGGCGTGGCCCAGGTCGGCTATGCGCTGAGCGAAGCCGATCCGCGCCGCGACCTCGAGAAATTCGCCGACACGCTCGATACGATCGCCGCGATCGCTCCGGCCGAGGCGCGCGCCGCGCTGGCGCCGCTCAAGCTCGATCCGGATTATCGCGCTGCGTTGATCGCTCTCCAGCGGGGAGGGGCGAAGTGAACATCATCGATCCCTCGCTGCCGCTGTCGATCGCCCGGCTCGATGCCGAAGGGCGGCTGATCGATGCCGAAGCGCGGCTGTTCGAGCTGAACATGCGCGCCGGCGGCAATATCGGTACCCCGCTGGCGGTGCCGCAGATCGCGACGCTGGCGCGTCTCGCGCAGCGGCTGGGCATCGCGATCTCGCGCAATGTGATTGCCGCCGATGGCGAGGACGATCTGGAGCTTTGGGTGCGGGCCGAGCCCGAACAGGGCGGCGTGCGGCTCGAAGTGAGCGGCTGGCGGCTGCGGCCGGGCTGGCGCGCGCCGGCGAGCGAGCCCGAGCGCGACGGGGACTTCTTCCGTTCGGCGGCCGACTGGCTGTGGGAGACCGATGCGTCGCTGCGCATCACCTTCCTCTCGATCGAGGCCGGCGCCCGCTATGGGTTCGACAGCTCGACCATGCTGGGCCAGCCGCTCACCCGGTTGTTCCGGCTGGAGCAGGACGAGGCCGGCGAACTGCCGATTCTGACCGCGGTGGCGGCGCAGGGCCGGTTCGACGGGCAGAAGGCCGAACTGCGCGGGACGGGGCGGATGGTTCGCCTCGCCGCGACGCCGCGCACCGATCCCGGCGGGCGCTTTGCCGGGTTCGTCGGTGCGGCGCATATGCTCGACCAGGTGGGTCCCGCCGCGCCCAAGATGGATGCGCCGGTACCGGCCGCCGCGGTGCCGTTCGGGGGCTTCCCCGATTCCTTCAGCCAGCGACTCGATCGTGCGCTGCGCGGGCCGCTCGGCAAGATCATCGCCAACGCCGATTCGATCAGCGCGCAGACCGAGGGGCCGCTCAAGCCCGACTATGCGGAATATGCCAGCGACATCGCCAATGCCGGGCGGCACCTGCTCGGGCTGGTCGATGATCTGGTCGACCTGCAGGCGATCGAGCGCGACGATTTCGACACGGCGGACGAGGAGATCGACCTGGCCGATGTCGCGCGTCGCGCCGCCGGGTTGCTCGCGGTGCGCGCGGCCCAGGCCGAGGTGCGGATCGACCGGCCGGCGATGGACGAGCATGTGCCCGTGCACGGCGAGTTTCGCCGGGCCCTGCAGGTGCTGGTCAACCTTATCGGCAATGCGGTGCGCTATTCGCCGACGGGAGCGATGGTGTGGATCCGGCTCGAGCGCGACGACAGCCACGGCCATGTGATCGTCGCCGATCAGGGCAAGGGCATCGCCGAGACGGACCAGGAGAAGATCTTCGAGAAGTTCGGCCGGGTCGATCCGACCGAGCCGGGCGGTTCGGGCCTTGGCCTCTACATTGCCCGCAGGCTTGCCCGGGCGATGGGCGGCGACCTGATGGTCGACAGCGCGCCGGGGCAGGGTGCCCGCTTCGTGTTCAGCCTGCCGATCCGGCAATAGGGCGCCCGCCGGTCCGGCGGACGCCCATCATCATTCCGGGTTAGCGACGGCAGACCGTCACGCGATGGCCACGGCGCCACTCGTTCCAGCAGACGCGGCGGCTGTGATAATAGCGGCGGTCATAGCCATAGCCGCGACCACGATCCCAGCCGCGGTGGCGGCCGCGATCCCAATGGCGGCGATCATAGTGACGATCCCGATAGCGCTCGCGGTAGCGCCAGTCCTGCGCGGCGGGCGCCGCTGCGGCGAGCGCGACCACGCTGGTGGTCGATACCGGCGCGGCGGCGGCCGGCGTGGCGGCACTGGCGATGCCGACAGTGGCAAGCGCGGCCGCGGCGATCAGCTTGGCAAGGTTCATTGCAACTCTCCATTCCTCTCTATTCCCGCAAGAGAGAACGTTAGAGTCGCGATCGAGTCGCGTTGCTGAACCCGTTGGTAGGCGGAGGTTAAGGTAGATCGCGCTCCGCCCGGCGCGCGGCCCTGCGCTCGGCGCGGGTGGGTACGAGGCGGACGCCGCCCACCAGGATCGCGCTGAGCAATGCGATGATCCCGCCGCGCACGACCCAGGTCTGGCTGCCGATCATCGGACTGGAGATCGGCGCACGCAGCACGCCCAGGCCCTGGAGCATGAACACCACGCCGGCAATGAAGCCCAGGATGCCGATCAGGAGCAGGATGTTCTGGCGCATTCGGGCGACTCCAACGAAGCGTGGAATGGTTAACCCAATTTCCGGGGCTGGCGAAGGCGGGAAACGCGCGGCCAAATCACATCGTCACCCTGAACTCGTTTCAGGGTCCAAGGTGCCTCGGGCGATATCGCTGGAGGAAAGTTGGATGCTGAAACAAGTTCAGCACGACAGGCTTTGGGCCTGTATCCCGTCATCCCCGCCTGTCTGGCGGGAATGACGGGAAGGGTTTGCCTTAGCGCTGGCCGACCGGCACGTAATCGCGCTGCACCGGGCCCGTGTAGAGCTGGCGCGGGCGGCCGATCTTCTGCTCGGGATCCGAGATCATCTCGTTCCACTGCGCGACCCAGCCCACGGTGCGGGCAAGGGCGAAGAGCGCAGTGAACATCGTGGTCGGGAAGCCGATCGCCGAGAGGATGACGCCCGAATAGAAGTCGACGTTCGGGAACAGCTTCTTCTCGATGAAGTACGGATCGTTGAGCGCCATTTCCTCGAGCTGCAGTGCAACCTCGAAGACGGGATCGTTGACCTTGAGCGCGTCGAACACTTCGCGCACGGTCTTCTGCATCACGGTCGCGCGCGGATCGTAGTTCTTGTAGACGCGGTGACCGAAGCCCATCAGGCGGAACGGATCGTTCTTGTCCTTGGCGCGGGCGATGTACTCGGGGATGCGCTCCGGACGGCCGATCTCACGCAGCATGTTGAGCGCCGCTTCGTTGGCGCCGCCATGCGCCGGGCCCCACAGGCATGCGATGCCGGCCGCGATGCAGGCGAACGGATTGGCACCCGAGGAACCGGCGAGGCGCACGGTCGAGGTCGAGGCGTTCTGCTCGTGATCGGCATGGAGGATGAAGATGCGGTCCATCGCCTTTTCGATGACCGGGTTCACCTCATATTCTTCCGCCGGCACGCCGAAGGTCATGCGCAGGAAGTTGCCGGTGTAGCTGAGCTTGTTGTCCGGATAGAGGAACGGCTGGCCGACGCTGTACTTGTAGGCCATCGCCGCGATCGTCGGCATCTTCGCGATCAGGCGATGCGACGCGATCATGCGCTGCTTCGGATCGGTGATGTCGGTCGAGTCATGGTAGAAGGCCGAGAGCGCGCCGGCGACGCCGCACATCACCGCCATCGGGTGCGCGTCACGGCGGAAGCCGCGATAGAAGGTCGCGAGCTGCTCGTGCAGCATGGTGTGGCGGGTGATCGTGTTCTCGAACGCGGTCAGCTCTTCCTGGTTCGGCAGTTCGCCGTTCAGCAGCAGGTAGCTGACTTCCATGAAGCTCGAATGCTCGGCAAGCTGGCCGATCGGATAGCCGCGATGGAGCAGGATGCCCTCGTCGCCATCGATATAGGTCAGGCCCGATTCGCACGACGCGGTCGAGGTGAAGCCGGGGTCATAGGTGAACTTGCCGGTCTGCCCATAGAGCTTGCGGATGTCGATGACGTCCGGTCCGACGCTGCCCGAAAGGATCGGATATTCAACATCCTTCCCCGGAACCTGCAGCTTCGCGGTGTCGCTCATAAACGTCGTCCTATGTTTGGGCCGGGCCTGGGATCAGGCCGGCACGGTCATCTGGTCTGCGATACGAGCCAGGCTCTCTTCGCGTCCAAGCAGCGCTAGGACGTCAAAGATGCCCGGAGATGTCCGACGCCCGGTGAGTGCCGCGCGCAGAGGCTGCGCAGCCGCACCGAGCTTGACACCCGCATCTTCCGCAACGGTGCGTACCGCTGCTTCGAGCGCCTCCGTATCCCAGCTTTTCACGCCGTCAAGCGCGGTATGCAACTGGGCGAGGAGAGCCCGCGCGTCGCCCTCTAGCAGAGCCTTTGCGCCCTCGTCCAATTCCAGTGGGCGAGTGCGAAAAAGGAAGCCCGCTCCCTCGGCGAGTTCGAGGAGATTCGCGGCGCGCGGCTTCAGGGCCGCCATGCTGCGGCGCAGAAGGTCGGCCTGCGATTCCGAAAGTTCGAAACCGAGTCGCGCGGCAACCAGGCTGGCCAGTCGCGCATCGTCAGACGCGCGGATATAATGGCCGTTCAGGCTCTCGAGCTTCTTGAGGTCGAAGCGCGAGGGGCTGCGGCCAACGCCGGACAGCTCGAACCACTCGATCGCCTGTTCGCGGCTGATGATCTCGTCATCGCCATGTCCCCAGCCGAGGCGGAGCAGATAGTTGGACAGCGCCTCGGGCAGGATGCCGAGCGCGTCGCGATACTCGTCGACCGCCACCGCGTTCTTCCGCTTCGACATCTTGGTGCCGTCCGGATTGAAGATCAGCGGGATGTGCGCGTATTCGGGCTCTTCCCAGCCCATCGCGCGATAGATCGGCAGCTGGCGGAAGGCATTGTTCAGGTGATCGTCGCCGCGGATCACATGGGTCACGCCCATGTCGTGATCGTCGACCACCACCGCGAGCATATAGGTCGGCGTGCCGTCCGAACGGAGCAGGACGAGATCGTCGAGCTCGGCATTGTTGACGGTCACCGGGCCCTGGACATGATCCTCGATCGTCACCGCGCCTTCGCGTGGCGCCTTGAGGCGGATGACATAGGGCGCGCCTGCGGGGGCTTCGCTCTCGTTACGGTCGCGCCAGCGGCCGTCGTAGCGCAGCGGCTGCTTGTTCGCCTTCTGCTCGGCCCGCATCGCCTCGAGTTCCTCGGCGGTGGCGAAGCACTTATAGGCGTGGCCATTGGCGAGCATTTCGCGCGCCACTTCGGCGTGCCGCGCGGCGCGAGAGAACTGATAGACTTCCTCGCCGTCCCAATCGAGATTCAGCCAGCGCATCCCGTCCAGAATCGCCGAGATCGCCTGATCGGTCGAGCGCGCGCGATCGGTATCCTCGATGCGCAGCAGGAACTTGCCGCCATGGTGGCGGGCGAACAGCAGGTTGAACAGCGCAGTGCGCGCACCGCCGATGTGAAGGAAACCCGTAGGCGACGGCGCGAACCGCGTGACAACCTGTTTCGCACCCGTATCAGATGTTGCGCCCAACCGAGCTTGCTCCCAAACTGTGTTTCCGATGGCCCATTCAGCCACCGAGGGCGCCCCTAGCACGGGGTTCACCTCCCTTCAAATGGGGGGAGGGGCAGTGTTTCGCCAGATTGGAGCTGCAATCGAGCATTGGCTGGAAGCCGAGCGCGCGCAATTGCCGCTCTGGCTGCCGGTGGCGCTGGGCGGTGGGATCACCGCCTGGTTCCTGCTGCCGGACACGTCGCGCTGGATCGGTTTCCTGCTGGCTTCCTGCGCCGTGGCGGTGCTGGGATTGGCGCTGCCCGGTCGTTTGGGGCGCGCATTGCTGCTCGGCGGACTTGCGATGGCAGCCGGCTGCACGCTGATCTGGTGGCGGGCCGAGCGGGTGGCGGCGCCGGTGCTGGCGCGTCCCGCGGTGGTGGAGATTACCGGACGCGTGGTGCGGGTGGAGCGGATGCCCGCACGCGAAGTGGTGCGGGTGACGTTGCTCCCGGGCCGCACAGACCTGCCGCCGCGGGTGCGGGTGAACCTCGAGACGCGGGACGTGCCTGCCGGCCTGGCGCCGGATGCTGTGGTGAAGCTGCGTGCCCGGCTGATGCCTCCAGCCGAGGCCTCGGTACCAGGTGGCTATGATTTTGCGCGTACGGCGTGGTTCGCTGGACTTGGCGCTACCGGAAAGGGCTTCGATCCCGTCGAGGTTGTGACGCCGGCGCGGGCGGCGGGCGCCGATCTGCGGGCGTCGCTTTCGGCGCATATCCAGTCGCGAGTCGAGGGCAGCGCGGGCGGTATCGCCAGTGCGCTCGCCACGGGTGACCAGGGGGCGATCGCGGAGGGCGATGTCGAGGCAATGCAACGCTCGGGGCTTGCGCACCTGCTTTCGGTGAGTGGGCTGCACGTGACCGCGGTGACCGCGGCGGCAATGCTGCTGGTGCTCAAGCTGCTCGCCCTGAGCCCGACCCTGGCGCTGCGTTGGCGGCTGCCCCTGGTTGCGGCGGGGGCGGGTGCGCTGGCGGCGATCGGCTATACGCTGCTCACCGGCGCGGAAGTGCCGACGATCCGCTCCTGCGTCGCCGCCCTGCTGGTGCTGCTGGCGCTGAGCCTGGGGCGTGAGGCGATCACGCTGCGGCTGGTTGCGGCGGGTGCGGTGATCGTGCTGCTGCTCTGGCCCGAGGCGCTCGCGGGCGCGAGCTTCCAGCTGAGCTTTGCGGCGGTGACGGCGATCGTCGCATTGCACGAGAGTCCATTCATGCACCGCTGGTTCGGCAAGCGCGAGGAGGGGCGGGGCGCGGCGTTGCTGCGCGGTATCGGTTCGCTGCTGCTGACCGGCGTGGCGGTGGAGCTCGCGCTGATGCCGATCGGGCTGTTTCATTTCCACCAGGCCGGGATTTACGGCGCGCTCGCCAATATCGTCGCGATCCCGCTCACCACCTTTGTGATCATGCCCCTGGAAGCGCTGGCGCTGCTGCTCGATGTGGCGGGGCTGGGCTGGCCGGCCTGGTGGCTTACCGATCAGGCGCTGCAGCTGCTGCTCTGGATAGCACGGACCACGGCTGCCGCGCCGGGCGCGGTCGCGGCGTTCCCCACCATGCCGGGCGGCGCCTTTGCGCTGATGGTCGCGGGCGGGCTGTGGCTGGCCCTTTGGCGGACGGGCGTGCGCTGGGCGGGGGCGGTGCCGCTTGTCATGGGGTTGGGCTGGATGCTCGCCACGCCGGCGCCGGATCTGATCGTGACCGGCGACGGACGGCACCTCGCGATCCGCATGGCGGATGGCAGCATGGCGCTGCTGCGCGATCGGGCGGGTGACTATACCCGCGACATGCTCGCGGAAACCGGCGGCAGCGATGTCGAACCGGTTGCCTTGTCCGACCAGCCGGGGGCTGCTTGCAGCCTCGATTTGTGCCTGATCGAGCATCGTGCCGGGGCGCGGGTGTGGCGGGTTGCGGCGACGCGGAGCGGCTATGCCTTGCCCTGGGCCGAATTCACTACGCTATGTCGCAAGGTCGATGTGGTGATCAGCGACCGGCGCCTGCCGGCGGGCTGCGCGCCGCGCTGGCTCAAGCTCGATCGGCCGCAGCTGGCCAGGACCGGCGGGCTGGCTATCGCCTTTGCCAGCGGTCGGGTGGCGATGGTGCGTGGCGGAGGGCGGCATCCCTGGCGCGACCCGCCGAAAGTGCAGCCGGTCTATGTGCCGGAGCAGGGACTTGCACCTGTCCGGACACGAAATCGCTGGCGCTGACAGGGGCTTCGGGCTCTCCTCGCAGCATGATCCGGAACCCGAAGAAAAGCGACACGATCGAAGTGCGGCTGCCCCATGCGGTGAAGCGCGCCTTCATGGAGCAATGCCGGGCCGAAGGGCGGACGGCGAGCGATGTGGTGCGCGGCTATGTCGATGCGCATCTCGCCGGCGACGCGCCTGCGCCAAGCCGGTTGCGCCGCTGGTGTCGCCCTTTGGCCGCCGTAGGGATGATCGGGGCGATCGGGCTGGCCATGCCTGTCGCGGTGACTGCCGCACCGGATTTCCGGCCGAGCTATGCCGCGTTCGATCGCAATCATGACGGAGTGCTCACCCCCGACGAATTCGGTCCGAAGCGCGCCGAGCCGCGAATCCGGTGCGGGGAGCATCGGGTGATGGCGCTGCCGCTGCGCCGGGCCTCGATGCCCGATATTCGCGGGTTGCGGCCCTTTGCCATTTCCGCGTCCGACTTCACCCTGGCCAAGGCCGATGCCAATCGGGACGGCAGGGTCAGCTTCGCCGAATTCGCGGCGCACCGGCTCAGGATGTTCCGCGCCGGCTTCGACCTGCTCGATGCCGATCATGACGGCACGCTTTCGCCCGCCGAATATGCCGCCGCCTGGAACCTGTTCCACTTCCTGGGCCGGCAGCCCGATGTGGCGCCGTTCCAGGAGCTCGACCGCAGTGGCGACGGCAAGGTCGCCTGGAACGAGTTCCTGGCCTGAGCCTCAGTACTTTCGCAGCAGGCCGGCCAGCCGGCCCTGCACGCGGACCTGATCGGGACGGTAGCGCTGGGCGTTATAGTCGCGATTGGCCGGATCGAGCCGGATCATCGCGCCTTCCTTGCGGAAATACTTCAAGGTCGCCTCGGCATCGTCGATCAGCGCCACGACGATCTCGCCGTCGCGCGCCGTCTCGGTACGGCGGATCAGCGCATAGTCGCCGTCGAGAATGCCGGCCTCGACCATCGAATCGCCGGCCACCTCAAGCGCATAATGCTCGCCCGCGCCCAGCAAGGCCGCGGGAACCGGGAGCATCGACGAGCCTTCCAGCGCCTCGATCGGCGTACCCGCGGCGATGCGGCCGTGGAGCGGGATCTCGATCACATCGTTCGCGGGAACTGGTATCTGGGCCGCAGGGGAGGGATTCGAAACGGCCACCGCGGGGGCGGCGGACCTGGCCGCAGCGGCCGGCTTCGCATCGCCGCGCTCGGGCATGCGGAGCACTTCGAGCGCGCGGGCGCGGTTCGGCAGGCGGCGAATGAACTCGCGCTCCTCCAGCGCCGAGATCAACCGATGCACCCCCGACTTCGACTTGAGATCGAGCGCTTCCTTCATTTCCTCGAACGAAGGCGAGACGCCGGTCTCGGCAAGCCGATCGGCAATGAAGCAGATGAGCTCGTGCTGCTTGCGCGTGAGCATCCGGTTTCTCCTGGCGTGGAACAGACTGCGAACGTTTATGCAATGTTCCGCGCGCTTGTCAAGCGATGTCGAGGATTTCCGCCGAGTCGCCCGTTTTCGCCTCCGGCGCCCCGGCCGGACGCACGATCAGGCACGTCGCCCGCGCCAGCGTGCGCAGCATCGAGCTGTCCTGGATCGTCGCGGCAAAGGCGCGGCCCTCGACCAACTCGGCGCGGAGATAGTCAGCGCGCGCGCCCGTGGCGGGCAGCGGTTCACCGAGCGGCACCGACCGGCTGCGCGGCAAGGGATCGGCGGCCCCCGCCAGATGCGCGACCAGCGGCCGCACGAACAAGGTCGCGGTGGCGAACACCGACACCGGATTGCCAGGCAGGCCGAGCAGCATCGCCTTGCCCAGCCGGCCCGCCATCATCGGCTTGCCCGGGCGCAGCGCGATCTTCCAGAAATCGATCTCCGCCCCCGCCGCGAGCAGCGCCGGGCGGACCAGGTCATGATCGCCGACCGAGGCCCCGCCCGTCGTGACGAGCAGATCGCAGTCGAGCGCGCGGAACGCCGCCTCCAGCACGTCCAGGCGATCGGGCAGGATGCCGAGATCGATCAGCTCGACCGGAAGATCGGCCAGCATCGCGGCGAGCAGCAGCCGGTTGGTCTCGGGGATCTGGTCGGGCCCGAGCGGCGCGCCTGGCGGGACCAGCTCGTCGCCGGTGGAGAGCAGCGCCACCCGGACCTTGCGGCGGATGGGGAGGGTGGCGTGGCCGGCCAGGGCGGCAAGCGCGAGGGCGGCGGAGGTGATCCGGGATCCGGCGCGGAGCAACACATCGCCCTCGCTGAAATCGAGCCCGCGCGCGCGGACATTGCCGCCAAGGCGCGGCGGGCCTTCGCCGGCCAGTGCGAGATGATCGCCCTCCCGCGCGGCTTCCTCCTGGACGAGGATGGTATCGGCGCCGGGCGGCAGCGGGGCGCCGGTGAAGATGCGCACGGCCTGGCCCGGGGCGACCGCGCCGGCAAAGCCGCGCCCGGCAGCGCTCTCGCCGATCACCTGCCAGGGGCCGGGCAGATCGGCGAAGCGGATCGCATAGCCGTCCATCGCCGACAGGGCGGAAGCGGGCTGGGTACGGCGGGCAAGGACATCGCGGGCGGCCCAGCGTCCGGCGGCCAGGGCGATCGGCACCGCCTCCTCGGCGAGCGGGGCGGCGCGCGCGAACAGGCGCTGCTGGGCTTCGGCGACGGGGAGGAGAGCGGCGGGCATGGCGCCTGCCTAGGGCAAGCGGGCGGGGGTGCGCCAGTAGGTGGTGCGGGAGTTACGCGGTCATCATCCCGAGAAGTTGATTTCGTTGTGCTCCTGACATTGTCAGCCAAGTGGGGAGCGCTTCTTAGGTCGTAAAGATCTGGAGAGGCGATATTCTAGCGATGGTGGGTTGTTGAAGTGGTTCAGGTGATAGGAGATATGCCGTGGCCGCATGACAAGAAACCGAAATGGTTCAATTTTGCCAAGGGTTTTACTTGAGGGATGGAATTGGAGCAGGCAGAGTTGATTGGAGTTTCATCGGTATCAATACCGATATTTTTCTCTGGTATGCGTGCATTTGGCTCTCTGGGGGCTTGGCCATGTTCGCACTACTTTCTAGCGCTCTGTTGGCCGTAGCGTCACAGCAGGTTCCGACGCATGAAGACACCGAGCTTGATTGTCGGCGATCTGTAGCGCCGATCAACGTGCAAGCGGTTCCGGCACGTATCACGCGATCTGGCATGCCGGGCAATAGCGGGCCGAGGCTCCAAGGTTTCGTCGATCTGCCCGGGGGACGACCATCGGTGCCTGGCATTGATGTTTCCAAGTATCAGGACGAGACCAACTTCAACGCTGCGCGCGTTTGTGGTGCGCGCTTCGCCTATGTGCGCTTGTCGGCTGGCACGCAGGAAGCAAATGAAAGCCAGCTGTTTCGCCTGCATTGGGCGGCAGCCCGCGATGCTGGGCTGTTGACCGGCCCCTATCACAACATGAGTTTCCTTCCGGCAAGGGCGAAATCTTGGGCATCCGCCACCGCGGATGCGAAGGATGGTCTCATGCGGGCGATTATGAACGACGCGGCTGCAATTGCGCAGATGCAGGCAGATATCTTCCTTGATCATCTTGATCAGGTGCTGCGCCTCCAAACCCTGCCGGATCGGTTGACTGAAACGGATGTGCCGGCATTCCTGCCGATCGCGCTGGATCTCAGCTATGATCCTCTGCCTGGCGCGACTGCGGAAGATCGACGCGCATATGGCGCTGTGATCGGACGCATGGCATGCGAATTCATTGCCAGGGTGCACGCACGGCCCAAAACAAAAACCAGTGCCGTTATCCTGTTCGTATCGGCTGATTTCTGGCGAGACTACGACCTCGCCCAGAACACATGTGGCCTCGCTGATCTGCCAGTCTGGATCAGCTACCATCTGGCCAGCGCGGGAGCGCCATCACCTGATGATCCGATGGAGCGCAAAGACCTGGATCGGCTTTGTCGCCCGGATTCGCGGCCCGATCGCTGCATCTTCCAGCAATATTCTTCGTACGGTGGCTTCGCGCTTTATCGCAACGATGCCGTGCTCGACGTCAATCGCTTCTTCGGCAGCGAGGCAGATCTGCGATCCCATCTCCAACTCTATCGCTAGGGAGGTTCGCGCATGCGCAGCATTCAGCAGGCCCTGATCCTTGGCCTGACATTCTTGTTCAGCTACGGCATTGCGGTGGCGGCGCCCTGTTCGCATCCGCGCGCTATGGCACCAGGCAAGTTTGATCTTCCTGATCCGTGGGGCAATGACGGGGGAGTCGTCGTCGACGGATTTCTCGATCTCGCAAGTTCTTCCGGGCCACAAGAAGTCAGCCACGGCGTGGATCTCTATCGCTATCAGGCCCACGCGGACTATGATGAGTTGAAGCGCTGCGGAACGCAATTCGCGATCCTCAAATATGCCCCGAACCAAGCGCACGTTTTTGCCAGCCATGCCGCTGGCCTTGCACGTGTAGGTATCCCGGTGTGGCCCTATTTCTACTTAGGAATGGACAGCGCCTATCGATTTAACCGGGAACGTTTTGAAGCGGCCGATCCGAGCAACGCCGATTATGCCGCAATGGCGGAGACGGGGCGGGCGGAAGCGCGCGACATGATAGTCCTTTATCGCTCGGCCACGAATGGCGCGCTTCAGGGCTCTTTTGGGGGAATCTCCGGACGCGTGGTCTTCCTTGATGTCGAGGACAAGCTCGATACCTCTGGCAAGTCGGCGATGAGGTGGCGTGCGGCGCATGGGCTTGGTTCCTATGCGCCGCTCCCAGTGCGTGGTGATGAGATCAATCGCGAGACCACGACCCGCCTGCGCTATTCTCGCCTCTACGCGTCCAAAGTTGCGGGTTGGATCCAGGAATTTCGCGCGGCCTTTCCCGACGCGATTATTGTACTCTACACCAGTCCAAGCGTGTTCACAGATTATTTGATAAATGGCCGGATCGACGATTTCGCTACCTATCATGGGTTGCCGGTGTGGCTCGCGAATTATCGTGATGACGGCGGTGAGGTCGATTGGACGACGTGCAATCAGCGGACCAGCGCGGGCTGCAAGGGAGCGCACCGATTGTGTCTTTCGGCCGATGGCGGCAACCGCTGCATCGTGCATCAATATACGGCGCGGGGCGTGTTCGGTGTGAAGTCGCCGCCCGGACCGGGACCTGCCGAACACATCGATCTTAGTCGTCTCTTTCCGGTCGAGGTCAAGCAGGATGGCTATGGATTGCAATATGTTCGGCGGACAAATGTGAAGCCGTCTGCTGGCCGACGAGTAGCGAACAACCCCTAGCGCACGAGGGTTTAACCTACCCCGCGATCAGCCTAGATTCGCCGCCCTGATGGGCAGGCGGAGTTCGCAGAGGCAGCAGTCCGACCCCCGGGCTCGACCCCCGACACCGGATCGCCTCGCGGGCCGGGCAGCATCGCTTGGCCGGCCCGCGCGCCTCTCACGCCGTCAGCAGTTCCACCTTCTCCTCGGGCGTGTCCTCGACCTTCTGCATCGTGTTGATCGAGATATGCGGCCACACGATGCGGCCGGGCAGGCCCGCCGTCCGCGGATCGAAATCGATCATCACGATCTGGAGATATTGCAGGCGCAGCTTCGGCTTGCCCCGGGCATCCTTCTCGGCGAGTTCCTGGATCCAGAAGGTCGATCGCATCGACGATGCGTTGGCATGCTTGACCACGAAGGGGATGTTGTGGATCCCGCCGGTCTCCGCCTCGGTATCGACGTCGAGGACGGTGGTGCGGACGATGTCGACGCCCTGATTGGCGGCCTGGAGCAGCGCGGCGGGGTGGACCGGATCGAACAGGCCCATGAACGGGTTGTCGTGGAAGTGCCTGTAGGGTGCGAGATAGCGGCTATCGAGGTCCTGCTTCACCTTGAGCGGCAGTCCGCTGACATCGGGAATGACCGGCGGGCCATCGATCGGCGGAACGCTCCGCCCGAGTGCCAGGACCGCGTCGCCGTGGGGCACGGTCGACAGCCGGGCGATGTCGAAGCCGTCGGTGAACTGGTCGAGCATGTTGAGCCACAGGCCGGGCTCGTGGTGGATGGTATTGCCGGGCGGGCTGGTCGGCCCGAGGACATTGCTGTGGGGAAAGTCCGCCGTCGCGATCTGGTCGGTGACCTGCTCATAATCGAGCGCCATCAGCGACTGGTCGGCCTGCTTCCCTAGGGCGTTCAGCCCGCGATTGGGGACGCCCTTGTCGACAAGGTCGAAGACGAGCGTCTCGTTATACTGGTTCATCAGCAGGCGATAATCGAGGATCGAGCCGGGTTCGGATTCGAACGGCAGGGCGATCATGTTCCAGCCATGGCCCTCCAGCCCGCCTTCGTTCTTCCACACGCCCGGCAGCAGGCCGAGCGGGCCGAGAAGGGCTTCGCCCTCCTGTGCGGCCCGGATGACGCGGCCGCCGCCCTTGAGGGCCATGAGCGTCTTCTTGCTGAATGCCATCGCTGTTCCCCTTTTCCCGGATGATCGGATTGGTTGCGGCTAGATGCCTTCGACCAGCAGCCTGGTGTCGGGCAGCTTCTCGAGGCGCGGGATCTCGAGGTCGGGCCGCGCCATGCGGGTGAGCGCGTTGAGCGCCGCGGCGATCGCGCCTTCCTGCCAGCCGGGCAGCGACGACAGCTGGTCGCCGACGACGAAGAACACCGGATCGGAGAGCTTGCCCCTGGCATCGTGGATGCCGGTGCCCTGGCTCAGATTGTTGAAATGATCGGCGGCTTCCTTCGCGGGGCCGACCGACTGCCAATAGGCCCAGCCGCCCTTGATATAGGGCATGTTCTGCCACGCGATCGCGAGGCCGTCGTGCAGGCCGTTGCCGAACTTCACGCCGAATTTCCGCGCGCCCTCCCGCGCCAGGTCGAGCCGGTCCTTGACCGTCATCTGGCCCCATTCATGGGCGACCTGGCCGAAATTATAGGCGCCGGTCAGCACGCCCTTGCGGTCGTGATAGGCGGTGGAGGGATACCAGATCTGGACGATCTCATGCGAGGTCCAGCTGATCCCGCCGAAGATCGGCACGACGCCTTCCTCGGCATCGGGCGCGACCAGCGTGGTGAGCTTGAGGTCGCCGGTGTGCCGGGCGGTGATCAGCTTGCCCTGCCACAGCGTGCGATCGCCCTGCCAGCCGACCTTGGTGGTCGCGGCGAGGAACTTGTCCTGATACTCGCCCTTGTCGTTGATGCGGGGGCGGGCCTGCGCTGCGTAGACCGCCTTGAGCCCCTGCTTGAACGGCAGGTCGAAGCCGCTCTTGTCGCCGCCGCCCTGCAATTCCTTCGACAGCAGCTTCTCGAGGAACGGGATCGCGATGTTCGAGAAGCAATAGTCGGCGCGGTATTCGATCGTTTCCTTGCTGCCGATCCTGGCGACCTGGACGACGAATTCCTTCGTCTTCGCGTCCCAGGCGATCGAGGTCACCGGGCTGTTCAGGTGGATCGTCCCGCCCAGGGTGGCCACCTGGCGGGCGAAGGCGCGCTGGACCTGATCCATGCCGCCGACCGGCTGGAAGATCGTCTGCTGCCACAGGAAATCGACCGGCTGATAGAAGCGGGTCTGGGCCCAATATTCGGACTTGAGCAGGTCCTCGAGCTTGATCGCCTTGGAGATCTCGCCCGCCGCGACGCCGGGAAGCACGTCGAAGCCGGCGCGCGAGATCGCGTTCTCGAAGCCCGGATTGCCCGAGGTGGGCGCATAATTGCCGTTCTCGTCGAGCTCGCCGAAGCTGATCATCAGCGACTTGAGCTTCGCCGCCAGCCCCCGGCGCTCGTTCGTGGGGATATCGAGGCTGGTCGCCTCGAGAAGCTGGGCCGCGTTCTCATGCACCAGCTGCGCGATCCAGCCGCGCAGATTGTGATCGATCTGCCGATAGACGCGGGGCTTTCCCCGCAGCGCGCCCTTGTCCATCTGGACGAGGTTCGACATCGAGTTCATCACATAGACTTCGACCGCGACGCCGAATTCGCGAAGATAGCTGAGCAGCCGTTTGTGCGCCGAGGGGATGCGGCCGGGGCCGGCGTTGAGATAGGGCTCGGCGTCGCCGACCGGCCATTCGAAGCGGACGACCTGCGTCTCGCCCGGCTCGGACCCGAACAGCGCATCGTCCTTGTCCTCGGTCAGCGTGTCGCCGGTGCGCAGCGACATGCATCGCCCGCCCGTGCGGTTCTGCGCTTCGAGAACGGTGACCTCCATGCCGGTCTTGTGGACCAGCAGCTCATAGGCGGTGGTCAGCCCGCCGACGCCGGCGCCGAGGATCAGCGCGCGCTTGCCCTTGAAGCTGCCTTCGTCCAGCCGAACCGGCCCCGGGGTGATCCGCAGCTGCTCGTTGGTCGCGTCGTCCAGTTCGGCCCATGCGCTGGCATCGGGATGCGATCGCAGAAAATCCGCGCGGCTGATCTTGGTCGACATGTCGCTCTCCCCCCGGGATCCGTCGGACAGGATCCGTCAGTGAATTTCAAAATCCCGGGCGGCTGGCGACCAAGGATCACCGCCGGTTCTTGTTGCGCCAGGCGCCAGATACTGGCGGTCCTGCCCAGATCATTTGCTGCGACTCGTTGGCCAAGCATGCATTATTGGGAAGAAGACAAAACAGTTTTTGGAACCGATATGCAGTTACACTGTGCCTTTTGGTGCAAAGTGCGGGCGAAATCCGCCTAACTGCTTGCGGCAGAAGCTTTCGATAGAATCCCTAGCTGGTTATTTAGCACGAGGAGTGCGTGCGTCTCGCGCGCCAGGGACAGCGCCGATGGCGCGCGCGGCATCCCACTGGCGCAAGCAGCGCGCAGGATGACAATACCGGCTTTCGGGAAAGGGCCTCTAGGCCCCGATGCGTTGCAGGTCCCCGGCCTTAAGCGGCAGGCGGAATTCGCAGAGGAAGCGGTGGCGGTCGTCGGTTTCGATCACCGAGGCCGGGCCGCCGCCGATATTGGGCAGCGAGATCCACAGCTGGGCGCCATTGGCGAAGGGCGCGCGGCTTTCGAACTCGACGAGCTGGGGGGTGATCCCGCGCAGCTTGACGTTCCACCAGCGCACGCCCTCGCGGACACGGGCCGGAACGTCGAGGCGGATCGCCTGCTTGTCCGGGATCAGGCCGGTCGGCTCCTGGATCACGGCCATGCGAGTGTGGTGCGACGGGGTCTGCTGGGCCTGGCGCAGCCAGGGCATCAGCACCTGCCAGGGCAGGTCCTCGCCGAAGGCGACGCCGGCAAAGCTGCCCTGCGACCATTTCACCACGCCGTCGAGCGGGCGCAGGCCGTCGAAATTGATCTGGACCGGATCGCCTTCCTGCAGCGCGATGTCGGTCTCGAAGCCGCAGCCGCCCTGGGAGAGGTTGCGGCTGCGGGTGAACTCGACCTGGTTGCCGCGGCGCACGCAGATCGTCTGGTGCAGCTCGACGCGCGGCACGCTGCGGCGCTCGGCAGGGAGGCAGGCGAGGTTGCGGGCGAGCGTGCTGACCACGTCGATCGGCGTCTCGAACAGGAAGCCGGCGGCGCCCTGCTCGGTCCAGGCGATGCGGCCCGGCAGCGACTGGCCGTTGGCGAGCGCGAGGTGGAGGCCTTCGGACTCGACGATCTCATCGTCGAGATGGAGCATCGCACCGGCAGCGCTCAGCTTGCGCAGCGAGCAGGGCAGGCGGGTGGTCTCGCCGACCAGCACGGCGGAATCGAAGGCGGCGTGGTCGCCCGGCTCCGCAAGCATCTGCGCCCCTGGGGCTTCGCCCGAGAGGCTGAAGATGGTGGAGGACGCAAGTCCCTGTCGCATAAATGTTTTTTCCCGACCCCGCTCGACGGTGATAGTGCGGGGCCGGGTCTGAAGGCGGGGTTAAGCCGCAGGGTTGCGAAATCCCTAATATACCCCCGAAACGATCAGTCGCGATCGGGCGCGCCGAGCGGGAAATAATGGCGATAGGGGCGGGCATCCTCGACGCAGCGGACGACCGAGGGACGGGCGAGCAGCCGGGCGCGATAGGCGCGGAGGCTGGCCAGCGCCGCGGGGATCGGGCGGACCCAGTCGGCATAGAAGAGCGAGGGCGCGGCGGCGCAGTCGGCAAGGGTGAAGCTGTCGCCGACGGCCCATTCCCGGCCGGCGAGATGGGCGTCGAGCCAGGCATAGATCGTGTCGAGTCGGGCCATCGCCTCGTCGAGCGCGATGGGGTCGCGGCGTTCCGCGGGCAGCATCGCGTCGATCACGGGCTTCTGCATCATGCCCATGACGTAGTTGTCGAAGATCCGGTCGAGCATCCTCGCCTGCACGGCAAGATCAGGGTCGGCGGGGATCAGCGCGACCGGGCCCGGATGGTGGACGTGGAGATATTCGATCACCGCGGTCGCCTCGACCACGGTACGATCGCCCTCGGCGAGGACGGGGAAGAGCTTGAGCGGCCAGCGGGCCTCGAGCTCCTGCGCGGCGCCCGGTTCCTCGAGGTTGCGGAAGGTGAGGGGGACGTCGTTCTCGTAGAAGGCGATCAGCGCCTTCCAGGTGTAGGACGAGAAGGGGTGGCCGAAGAGCTGGAGCGGCATGGCATCCTCTTATAGTTAGGTATTAAGCTAAGTATCTTGGCGTGGGGGTGCTGTCACGCGAATTTTTCGCTGCGGCCCTTCTTTCTCCCCTCCCTGCAAGGGAGGGGCCGGGGGTGGGTTGCGAGCGTAGCGAGCCCAGCGAGCCGGTGGTGACAAAGAAAAGGCCGGGCATCGAGCCCGGCCTTTTCTAACCCACCCCTAACCCCACCCCTACAGGGAGGGGAATTTGAAGCCCCTCAGGCCACCCAGTCGCCCGACTTGCCGCCCTTCTTGGAGAGCAGGCGGATCTCGCCGATGGTCATGCCCTTATCGAGCGCCTTGGCCATGTCGTAGAGAGTGAGCAGCGCGGTGGAGACGGCGGTGAGTGCTTCCATCTCGACGCCGGTCTGGGCCTCGGTAGCGGCGGTAGCCGTCACGGTGACGCCGGTTTCGTCGGGGGCGAGGTCTACCGCGACCCTGGTCAGCGGCAGCGGATGGCAGAGCGGGATCAGCTCGGCGGTGCGCTTGGCGGCCATGATCCCGGCGATGCGCGCGGTGGCGAGGACGTCGCCCTTCTTCACCGCACCGGCGCGGATCGCGGCGGCGGCTTCGCGCGACATCTCGATCCGGCCGCTGGCGACCGCCTCACGCGCGGTGACGGCCTTGCCCGCGACATCGACCATGCGCGCGGCGCCGGTCTCGTCGAGATGGGTGAGGTCGCTCACCCGACCAGCGCCCGGGTCGCCGCCTCGACATCGTCCTGGCGCATCAGGGACTCGCCGACGAGGAAGCAGCGGATGTCGTGCGCGGCCATTGCGTCGAGGTCGGCGCGGCTGTTCAGCCCGCTTTCGGCGACGAAGGTGCAGTCCCTGGGTGCCTGGCCAACCAGGTCATAGGTCTTCTGGACGTCGACTTCGAAGGTCTTGAGGTTGCGGTTGTTCACCCCAATCAGGCGCGAGCGCAGCTTCAGCGCGCGCTCGAGCTCGTCGGCGTCGTGCACCTCGACCAGCACGTCCATGCCGAGGCCGAGGGCCGCGTCCTCGATCTCGGCCATCTGGCCGTCCTCGAGCGCTGCGACGATGATCAGGATCGCATCGGCGCCGATCGCGCGCGATTCGAGCGCCTGCCAGGGATCGACCATGAAGTCCTTGCGGATCACCGGCAGATCGCAGGCCGCGCGGGCGGCGATCAGATAATCCTCATGCCCCTGGAAATACTCCAGGTCGGTCAGCACCGAGAGACAGGCGGCGCCGCCTGCCTGATAGGCGCGGGCATGAGCCGGAGGATCGAAATCGGCGCGGATCAGCCCCTTGGACGGGCTGGCCTTCTTGATCTCGGCGATCAGGCCATAGCCGCCGGCGGCTGCCTTTGCGTCCAGCGCGGCCTTGAAGCCGCGCGGGGGCGTGCGGGTGAGCGCCAGGGCCTGGAGATCGGCCAGCGAGGTCGCCTTGCGCCGCGTGGCGACTTCGCCGTGCTTGGTGGCGATGATGGTATCGAGGATCGTGGACATCAGAAGGCGATCCAGCAGGCGAGCAGCGCCTTGGCAAGGCCCTTGTCGATCGTCTCGGCGGCTTCCTCGGCGCCGGCGCGCAGGTCGCTGGCCTCGCCGGCGATGACGAGCGCGGCAGCGGCGTTGAGCAGCACGGCGTCGCGATACGGGCCATGCTCGCCTTCGAGCAGGCGGTGCAGGGCGAGGGCATTATACTCCGGACCGCCGCCACGGATCGCGCCCAGCGGGTGGCGGGGGAGGCCGGCATCCTCCGGGGTGATGCGCTTGGGCAGGCCCGAGCTGCCGATGCTGACGACGACGCTGGCATGCTCGGTGGAGAGCTCGTCCAGCCCTTCCTCGCCCGAGACGATCGCGGCGCTGTCGACGCCGAGCTGCTCGAGCGCCTCGGCATAGATCGGCGCGTAATCGGGGCGGGCGATGCCGATCAGCTGGCGGCGGACATGGGCGGGGTTCGCCAGCGGGCCCATCAGGTTGAAGATCGTCCGGCGGCCGATGCGACGGCGCAGCGGGCCGATCCGGGCGAGCGAAGGGTGGTGCGCCTGGGCGAACAGGAAAGCGATGCCGAGCTCGTTGAGCGATTCCTCGGCACGGGCGCCGGCGCGGTCAAGATCGAGCCCCAGCGCCTCGAGCGTATCTGCCGCGCCCGACTTGGACGAGGCGGCGCGGTTGCCATGCTTGGCGACCGGCACGCCGGCTGCGGCTACGACCAGGCTGACCGCGGTCGATACGTTGAGCGTGTGATGCCCGTCGCCGCCGGTGCCGCAGACGTCGATCGCGCCTTCGGGCGCCGAGATCGGGATGAGGCGGGCCCGCATCGCCCGGGCGGCCTCGGCGATCTCGATGCTGGTCTCGCCGCGCACCGACAGGTCGATCAGGAAACGCTCGATCTCGGGCTCGGCCACCTTGCCGTCGAGAATGTCGGCAAAGGCCTGAGCGGCGGACTCGCGGGCGAGCGGGGACGCGGGATCGGGGAGGAGGGTGAAATTGGTCACTTGGGCTCTATGATTTTCCCAGACGGGGAAATCGAGCAAATTCTGCTTTACCCCGCTCTCCTGATTGTTCCCCTGCTCTCAGGGTGAGGAGAACTTCAGCCCGCCCCGTTGCAATAGGCACTCAGCAACTGCCGCGTTCGGTAATCGAAGGTCAGGCGCACGACCCCACATCCGCCATCGAACAGATGCGGCAGCGGCTCGATATAGATGCCAGGGCCACGATCCATATCGACGATCACATAGACCGCACGGACGATGTCGCGGCCGTTTTGGGTGTCGCGCTGGTAGTAGCGGAGGTGCCTCCCGAGCGCCTTTGGCCGTCCCTCGCTACGATAGCGGGCGAGCGCGGCGTCGAGGTTTACGCCCCTCTCGGCCTGTACCACCCATTCGCGCGTCAGCGGCGGCGCCTTTTGCGGTACCGACAGCAGCGCCAGAATGGGAAGCAGCCAGAACATCACCCCTGCTCGATCAAATGCCGCCCCTCGGGGCTGATCGCCAGATCGCGCCAGTCGAGCTCTTCCTGGAGTTGCTCGTACAGGTCCTGGCCGATCACATCGGTATCGCGCAGTTCGTCGAGCGTGTCGCGCTGGGCGGCAACGGCGCAGAGCTGGAGGCGCTGGCGCGCGTCGAACTCGGGGCAGACATTGTCGGCGCCGTTGCGGTCGATCTCGAACTGGCGGCGGGTCTCGTCGGCGACCTTCCCCTGCTCGACTTCCAGCGCGGCGATCGCGGCTTCGGCGAGCTTGCGGCGCGCCTTGTTGAGCAGTTCCTCGCCGTCGCCCTTGCCGGCCAGGCCGAGCAGCTTGATCAGCGGGGCGAGGGTGAGGCCCTGCAGCACCAGCGTCGCCAGCACCACGGCGAAGGCGGAGAGCACGATCAGGTCGCGCTGGGGGAAGTCGTGCGGCAGCGCGAAGGCGGTGGCGAGCGTCACCAGCCCGCGCATCCCGCACCAGCCGACCACGACGCTCTGCGCGAAGCTGGGCGGGGGCAGGTTGCCGCGGATCATCGGGAAGGCGCGGACGATGCCGTTATAGGCCAGCGACCAGGCCATGCGGGTGACGATCACGCCGAGTACCACCAGCCCCGCGAAGATCGCCGCCTCGCGCAGGCGATCGGGCTCCATCTCGGCGACGATCTGGCGCGCCTGCATGCCCATCAGCAGGAAGGCGACGACGTTGAGCACGAAGACGCCGACGCCCCATACCGCGAAGGACTGGACGCGGTTGCGCGCGCTGATCGTCACGTTGGGCGAATTGGCGACGTACATCGCGCAGGTGACGACGCAGAGCACGGCGGAGAGGCCGAGCCGCTCGGCGAGGATCCAGGCGATCCAGGTGTTGACGAACTCGAACAGATTGCCGCCGAACGAGCCGCGGACGAAGGGCATCAGCCTGCCCATCGCCCAGCCGCAGAACAGGCCGAGCGCGATGCCGCCGGGCACCGCGAGGCTCAGCCGGGTGGCGACCATGGCGTCGATCCCGCCATGGCTCTGCACCGCGAGCGCGGCGCCGAAGAGCAGCAGGGCGGTCGCGTCGTTGAGCAGGCTCTCGCCGGTGAGCACCTGGACGGTGCGCCGGGGCAGCGCGGCGGACTGGAGGACGGTGGTGGCGGCGGCTGCGTCGGGCGGGGCGACGATAGCGCCGAGTGCGATCGCGGCGGCGATCGGCAGTCCGGCGAAGGCCCAGCCGATCCAGGCGACCACGGCGGTGGAAAGCAGCACCGCGACCACGGCGAGCGAGACGAGCGGGCGCCACAGCCGGCGGATCGCCGCCAGGGGAAAGTCGAAGGCGGCGTCGAGCAGGACGGGCGCGATGAACAATGCCATCGCGGTGTGCCCGTCGAGCGCGATATTGGGCGAGCCCGGAATGGTCGCGACGATCACGCCGGCGGCGGCGAGCATCGTCGGATAGGGAATCGGAGTCCGTCGCGAGACCTGCAGCAGCAGGACCGCCAGCGCGAGCAGCGCGACGAGGCTCTCGAAGAAGGTCACGGGAGAGAGGCTAGCTCGTTGCGCTCCCGCGTCAAATCCTACTGATGGATGAGCGGCCTTCCGCCACCCCGGACCAGGTTCGGGGTGACGGAAGCCGGTGGCTCAGTTCGCGTTGCCCGGCTGCGCCTGCGCCGGTGTGGCGGCGGGGGCGGCATCGTCCGGCCCATCCTCCGGGCCGTCGAACCCGTGCGGTCCGTGATGGCGGCCATGGCCGCGCGGGGCGGGCGGAATCTCGCCGATGACCAGCTTGCCGTCATGGTTGGTATCGAAGGTGTCGAAGCGGGCATTCGCCGCCGCGACCCATTCGGCGCGGGTGACGACGCCGTCGCCATTGGCATCGGCGCGGGCGAAGGGGCCCATCGGGCCGCGGCCCATGCTCGCCATCGCGATGCCGCCCGCGGCTACCGTGACGAGCACGCCGGCCAGCGTCGCGGCGACCAGCTGCAGCTTGTGGTTCATTTGCACTCTCCATCGGGCCCGGGATCGGGCCATGGTGGAGACAGTGGCGGCGCCACGTCGCGCGGCTATGTCACCGCGCGCCCGAAATTGTCGCAAATATTTGCAGGTTCAGGCGAGCGCGTGCGCCTCGATCCCGGCGAGCTTGAGGAAGTTGGCCAGCATCGCATGGCCATGCTCGGTGGCGATGCTCTCGGGATGGAACTGCACGCTGTGGATCGGCAGCTCCCTGTGCCGGAAGCCCATGACATGCCCGTCGTCGGACGTCGCGTTGACCACCAGCTCCTCCGGAATGTCGGTGACGATCAGCGAGTGGTAGCGGGTCGCGGTGAAGGGGGAGGGGAGGGATTCGAACAGGCCGGTGCCGTCATGCGTAACCGGGCTGGTCTTGCCGTGCATCAGGCCTCCGCGGACCACCGAGCCACCGAAATGCTGGCCGATCGCCTGGTGGCCGAGGCAAACGCCCAGAAGCGGTTTCCGGAGATCGGCGCAGGCGGCGACCAGGTCGAGGCTGATCCCCGCTTCATTGGGCGTGCAGGGGCCGGGCGAGATGAGGAACGCCTGGGCGTTGCTGGCAACGGCGTCGCGCGCGGTGAGCGCGTCGTTGCGCACCACCTGCACGTCGGTGCCCAGCTCCATCAGATAGTGGACGAGGTTCCAGGTGAAGCTGTCGTAATTGTCGATGACGAGGATCATGATGCCTGCGCTACTGCTTCTGGAGCGCCACGACAATCGGCCCGATGGGCACGCCGCCGTCGAGGCGATCCGATACGGGATCCCAGAGCCGCGAGACGGCGCCGTCGAGATAGAGGGCGTCGGGCGCGGCGAGCTTGTCGCGGAACAGCCGGGCGAAGCGGCCGAACGACACCGGCTCGTTGCTGATCGCGAACCAGGCGCTGCCGTTCAGCCCCACACCGACGGCGTTGCGGATGGTCAGCGAGGTGCCGTTCTCCGCCAGCTTCGGATGGAGCTGGCCGTTGATCAGCAGCATCGGCCCCGACTGGGTGGCGAAGCGGACGTGATCGGGCTTGTTCGCGGCGAAATCATCGGTGGTGGCGACGTGCCAGCCCTTGGCATCGCCCCAGAACACGCCGTTGGGCTGCATGTGGAAATTGCCCGGGCCGGGGCGACGGTTGAGCGGCTTCTGCTCGGCGCCGTCCTCGACATAATAGCCAATCGGCAGGCCGGCGGCGTCGAACATGCCGGCGTTCATCGCGAAGGCGATGCGCGGATAGCGATCGCCGAGGCGCGGCTGGAGGCCGGTGAAGTCGCGCATCGGGCGGCCGTCGGCACCCTTGTCGACCAGCAGCACGTCATGCTTCTGCGGATCGGCGCGGCAGACGGTGAAGCTGGTGCCCTCGAAGCTGATCTTACGGCAGGCATCATCAACGCGTCCGCTGGAAGCGCAGGCAGTCAGCGTCAGGAAGGCGCCGGCAACGGCGATCGGCCGGATCATGCGTGCCACTTAGGATGAAATCGCGTTCAGGCAAGCCATGCGCGTGCCTTGGGCTTGCCACAGTGCGGCGGCACGTCCAGCGGCGAGGGGCGTTGTTACGCCAGAAGGAGTGTTCATGATCGTTCGTTTGCTCGCCGCCGCCGCGCTGCTCGCGACGCCTGCCATCGCGCAGGATGCCAAGCAGTCGTCGCAGGACAATCAGGGGCCGCCCAAGCGGGTCCGCAGCGTGCTGCTCTATGGGCAGGAGCAGTGCCCCAAGCCGCAGAGCGAGGAAGAGATCGTGGTCTGCGCGAATGGCGGCGAATCGCCCTATCGCATCCCCAAGGAATTCCGGAACCAACCGAAGAACGACGCGGCGTCGCAGGCCTGGACCAACCGGGTCGAGATGGTCGAGGACGTGAACCGCGCCGGGCTGCCGAACAGCTGCTCGCCGGTGGGCACCGGTGGCCAGACCGGCTGCACCCGCGCCGCGATCCGTCAGTGGTACCAGGAACGGCTGGAGCAGAAGGCCAAGAACGCCGCGATTCCTTGAGCCAATCAAATCCTCCCCGAGCTTGTCTCGGGGAGGGGGACCATCGCGCAGCGATGGTGGAGGGGCCGCCGGTGAAACCGGCGGACTGCGTCCGCCGCCCCTCCACCGCCTTCGGCGGTTCCCCCCCCAGCGAGCTGGGGGAGGAATTAGGTGGTTACTGCCCGAAGCCCGCTTCGCCGGCCTGCTTTACCGCTTCGCGTGCCGCCGCGAACAGCGCGCCGGCCTTGGCCTCGCATTCGCGCTGTTCATAAGTCGGGTCCGAATCGGCGACGATGCCGGCGCCGGCCTGGACGTGCATCATGCCGTCCTTCACCAGCGCCGTGCGCAATACGATGCAGCTGTCCATCGAGCCGTCCGGCGAGAAATAGCCGACGCCGCCGGCGTATGGCCCACGCGTTTCGGGCTCGAGCTCGGCGATGATCTCGCAGGCGCGGACCTTGGGTGCGCCGCTGACCGTGCCCGCCGGGAAGCCGGCGAACAGCGCGTCGAGCGCGTCCTTGCCCGGTGCCAGCCTGCCGACCACGTTCGATACGATGTGCATGACGTGGCTGTAGAACTCGACCGTGTAGCTGTCGGTCACCTTGACCGTGCCCGCGTCCGCGACCCGGCCGACATCGTTGCGGCCGAGATCCAGCAGCATGAGGTGCTCCGCGCATTCCTTGGGATCGGCGAGCAGGCTGGCGCGGTTCTCCTCGTCCTCGGCGGCGGTCTTGCCGCGCGGACGAGTGCCGGCGATCGGTCGGATGGTCACTTCATTGTCGCGCACCCGCACCAGGATCTCGGGGCTCGAGCCGGTCAGCGCGAAGCCCGGCAGGTCGAGATGGTAGAGGAAGGGTGAGGGGTTGATTCGCCGCAGCGCGCGGTAAAGCTCGAACGGCGGCAGCGCGAACGGCGTGGTGAAGCGCTGGGCGAGCACCACCTGGAAGATGTCGCCGGCGGAGATGTATTCCTTTGCGGCGGCGACCATCTCGCCATAGCGGCCCGGGCGCAGCACCGGGGTGAGCTGGACTTCCTCCGGCTCGGCGCGGACCGGGGCGGGCAGGGGCGCGCTGGCGAGCTGCGCGGCAACGGTCTCGATCCGCTCGGCCGACAGGTCGACATCGCCGTCCGGCCAGACCGGCGCGACGAGGAAGAGCGCATCGGCGAGGCGATCGAACACCAGCACCACCGTCGGGCGAACGAACATCATGTCCGGCACGCCGATCGGGTTTTCGGGCGGGCGGGGCAGCTTCTCGACCAGCCCGACCGTCTCATAGCTGAAATAGCCGACCAGGCAGGCTAGCGCTTTGGGCAGCTCGGGCGGCACTTCGGTGCGGCAGCGCGCGGCGAGCGCGCGCAGCGCGTCGAGCGCGGGCTCGGCGCAGGGCTTGAAGGCGTCCCGGTTGGTCAGCCATTCCGGATTGATCGCCGCTTCGTTGCCGGTGGCGCGGAAGACCAGGTCGGGTGCGAGCCCGATCAGGCTGTGGCGCCCGCGGACCGAGCCGCCCTCGACCGATTCCAGCAGGAAATCGCCGCGGCCCGGCTCGATCAGCTTGAGCGCGGCGGCAACCGGAGTCTCGGTATCCGCGATCTGGCGCCGCCAGAGCAGCGCCGGCCGTCCTGCGGCCAGCGCCGCGCGAGCGGCTTCGATCCCCTCGATGCCCTGCGGCACGCCCTTAACGGACGCCCTGGCGGGTCAGGTCCGCGCGGAGGCGGGCGATCGCCGCTTCGTTGCGGGTGATCTTCAGGTCATTGCGGATCGCACGGATGAACTCGCGGGCATATTCCGCCGGGATCTGCTGCTGCAGACCGCTGCGCATGTTCGCCATCGCCATCGGATCGCCCGAGGCATCATGCGGCTCCACCTTGTCGAGGAGCACGACGTAGAAGCCCTTGCGATCGGGCGCTTCGAGCAGGCGGGCCTTTTTCGGCTGCATGCTGAAGGCCATCTTGATGAACTGTTCCTTGTCCGCGATGTCCTTGCGCTGGAAGTCGAACGGCTTGGGCGGCGGACCCTTGGCGCCGGCGTCCGCAAGCGCCTTGTCCATCGGCACGCCCTTGTTGAGCGCGGCGACCACGGCATTGGCGGCGACCTTGGCCTTCTCCAGAGCCTTGTCGACCAGATAGTCGGTCTTCACCTTATCGCGAATGCTGGCGAGCGGGCGCGGCGCGGCCGGCACGATCCGGTCGAGCTTGACGATCGCGAAGCCGCCTTCCGGCGAGACCTGGGCGATCTGGATGTCGTCGTCCGGGTTCTCGAAGGTGAAGCCGCTGCGCATGATCGCCACCATCGCGGGATCGGGCTTATAGGCTTCATTCTCCGGATCGGTGCCGCCGGCGGCGAGCGCCGGTGTGACCTGCGCGGTCAGCTTGGCATCGCCGAGCAGCTCGGCGAAGTTCTTGCCGTCGCCGACGCCGTCCTCGATCTTCTGGCGGAGATCTGCCAGCGCCTGCGCGGTCTTGCGCTGGGTGACTTCCGAGGCGAGCTCGTCATGCGCCTGGGCGAGCGACTTGGCGGCGATCTTCTCGATCTTCTCGACGACCAGGATGTGCCAGCCGAGCTGCGACTTGACCGGGCCGACCAGCGCGCCCTGCGCAGCGGCAAAGGCGGTGTTGGCGATCTCGGCAGTGGTCTGGCGCGCGAGCTCGGGCTTCTCGATGCCTTCGAAATTGGTCGGGTCGAGGCCGGCGGCCTTCGCGGCGTCGGCCAGCGGCTTGCCGCCCTTCACTTCGGCGGCGACCTTGTCGGCAGTCGCCTTGTCGAGCACGACGAGCTGGCGCACGCCGCGCTTCTCGGCGGCGGCATAGCGGGCGCCGGCCTTCTTGTAGGCGTCGGCGATCTCGGCTTCGGTCGCGGTCTGCTGGGCGCGGATCTGGTCCGGCATCACCACGGCGTAGCGCACTACGCGGCGCTGCGGCACGAGATAGCGGGCGCGGTGGCTGACATAATAGGCGTTCAGCGCCTTGTCGTCCGGATCGGCGCCCGGATCCATCTGGGCGGTGTTGATCATGCCGACCACGCCGGCGCGGCGCTCCAGCAGCAGCGAGGCATAGGGCGCGACGACGCCGTTCGGCACGTCGGTGCCGATGGTGGCGCGGTTGACCAGCCAGTTGCCGTAGCGCTCGCGGATCATGCTGTCGCGGAACAGCGCCGGGGCGAGGCGATTGTCGGCGAGCAGCTTCTCGAAGGTCTGCTGGCTGAACTTGCCGTCGATGCCGGCGAAGGCCGGGTTGCTGGCGATCTCGGTGTCGATCAGCTTCTTCGACACCGACATGCCCGACTTGCGGCCGAATTCGACCAGCGCGGCCTGGTTGATCATCTCGTCGATCGCGATGTCGAGACCGCCCTGGGCGAGGAACTGCTCCATCGTCACCGTCTGGCCCTGCTGCTGCAGGTTGCGGATGAAGCGCTCGATCCGGTCCTTCACTTCGGTGTCGGAGATCTTCTCGCCGCCCACCGTGGCCAGCGTGCTGCTCGTCGCGCCACCACCGTTGCGGATGCCGGTGATGTCGCCCGCCGCGAAGGCGATGGCGATCAGGCCGAGGAACAGGAACACCGCAATCAGGCCGTAGCGCGACTTGGTGAAATTGCGGAAGAAGCTGAGCATGAAGTGCCGATCGTTGGAATGGTTTGCGGGTGCTTTAGGGCGGCCCGGCGCAGCCGACAAGCTTGTGCGAACGCCGCCGCCTGCTATCCGCGAACGAAATAAACAAAATTGGAGGTTGGGGTGATGCGGCGCAAGCTGGTGGCGGGTAACTGGAAAATGCACGGGCTGCGGGCGCAGCTGCCGGAGGTCGAGGCGATTGCTTCTGCTGCTGCGGCGAATCCGTCGGTCGATGCCGCGCTCTGCCTGCCCTTTACGCTGATCCATCCCGCCGCCCAGGTGGCGGGCAGCCTGCCGATCGGCGCGCAGGACCTGCACGAGGCCGACAAGGGCGCGCATACCGGCTGCATCTCGGCACCGATGCTGGTGGAGGAGGGGGCGACCCTGACCATCGTCGGCCATAGCGAGCGTCGCGGCGACCAGCACGAGACCAGCCACGACGCCTATATGAAGGCTGCCGCCGCGCACCGGCACGGGCTCAAGGTGATCTTGTGCTGCGGCGAGCTCGAGGCCGAGCGTGCCGCCGGCCGCGCCGAGCGAATCGTCCAGTCGCAGATCGAGAAGTCGCTGCCCGACGATGCCGATCCGAGCTGGCTGACCGTCGCCTATGAGCCGCGCTGGGCGATCGGCACCGGCAAGACGCCGACAGCCGACGAGATCGCATCGATGCATGCGATCATCCGTGCCAAGCTCCGCATGATGATCGGCGACGCCAAGGCCGACGGCATCCAGATTCTCTATGGCGGGTCGGTGACCGGCGCGAATGCCGCGCAGATCCTGGCGCTCGACAATGTCGATGGCGCGCTGGTCGGCGGGGCCAGCCTGACCGCCGAGAAGTTCGTGCCGATCATCGAGGCTGCGGCTTCGGTTTCGTGACTGTTTGCTCCCTGCTTCCCCGGTGAAAGCCGGGGAGCTGCCTGGGTGAATTTCAGTCTGCGGGGCGACCCAGCGTAAGGAATGCCGTGACGCCCGACAGCGCGGCGGCCGCTGCCCCGACCAGCGCGCCCATGTGGAAGGCGCTGACCAGTCCCGTGCCGGCCGATGCGATCACCGCGCCGGCGATGGCGGTGGCGATCAGGCCGCCGGTGCGGGCGATCGCGCTGTTGAAGCCCGAGGCGGTGCCGGTGTGCGTGTCGTCGACCGAGGCGAGCACCGCGGTGGTCAGCGGCGCGGCGACGCTGGCCATGCCGATCGCGATCGCCAGCGCGCCGGGGAAGACCGAGGTCCAATAGGGCGCATCCTCGTCGACCAGCAGGAGCAGCGCGAAGCCGATCGCGACGATCATCGGCCCGATCGTGAGCGGCCAGCGCGGGCCTACCCGGGCGGTGATCCGTCCCATGATGCGGCTGGCGATTCCCATGCCGAGCGGCATCGGCAGCAACGCGAATCCGGCGTGCAGCGCCGAATAGCCGCCCGCCTCGATCAGCACATAGGGCAGGAGCAGCAGCACCCCGCCCAGCGCGCCATAGAGCAGGAAAGTGAGCAGGGTGAGCCCGGCAAAGGCGCGCGAGCCGAACATTGCCACGGGCATCATTGCACGGTCGCCGCGATGATGCTCGACCCAGAGGAACAGGCCGATCGCTGCCAGCCCGGCGGCCAGCCCGATCGCGACGGTGGTGTCGATCGCGTGGTGGCTCGACCAGAGGGTCAGCGCCCAGGTCAGCGCGCCGAGCGCGAGCGTTGCGGTGAAGGCGCCGGGCAGGTCGAGCGGCAAGTCGCCTTCCGAGCTTTCCTCGACATAGAAGAGCGCGATGCCGATCGCCGCGAGTGCCACCGGCACGTTGACGTAGAAGATCGCGCGCCAGCCGATCATGTCGACCAGCCAGCCGCCGAGCGGTGGCCCCACCGCGCCCGCGATCGCGCCGACGCCCGCCCAGGTGCCGATCGCCTTGCCGCGCGCCTCGCCGGTAAAGGCATGGCCCAGCGTGGCGAGGCTGTTGGGCAGCAGGATCGCCGCGCCGATGCCCTGCAACGCGCGGGCGGCGAGCAGCAGCGTCAGGTCGGCGGCGACGGCGCAGGCGAGCGAGGCGATGGTGAACAGCGCGATGCCGAGCACCAGCAGCTTGCGTCGTCCGAAATGATCGCCCGCCGCGCCGCCGATCAGCAGCAGCGCCGAGAGCGGCAGCATGTACGCGTTGATCGTCCATTGCAGCTCGGCCGGGGTGGCGTGCAGGTCCACGCCGATCGCCGGCAGCGCGACATTGGTCACCGATCCGTCGATGAACGCGAGGCTCGACGCCAGGATGCAGGCGGTGAGGGTAAGGTTCGGGTGCCGGGCCTGCATGACACCGCTCTAGCAGAGCCGGCCGCAGTCCGGGAGGGTGGCCGAACGGAGAGGATGCATCCACCCCGGGGCTAAGGTAATATACTGAAATTACGCAAATCTTCTGCCGCCCGCAGGGATTGGCTTGCTATATATGGATATGCCGAGGCTCTCGCTTCCCGCCAGGCCTGTCGATGCCGATCGGAATCAGATGATTCTGGTCGAGCAGTTCCGTGCGCTGCGGCGGCAGGTGCCGCTGATGTACCTGATGATGTTCGCGGACTCCGCGTTCCTCGCCTTCACGGCCTATGACACGGTGAGCCCCTGGTGGAGCCTGGGCATGCCGGCGCTGCTGGCCGTGCTCTCGGCAGTGCGCGCGGCGTTCTGGCTCAAGCGCCGCGGCGATATTCCGCGGCCGGAGCTGATCCCCAATTATCTGCGCGGGACGATCCTTGTCGCGGCGACGCTGAGCTTTGCCTTTGGCGGGTGGGGGCTGCTGCTCTACGCGGAGGGCGACCTGATGCGCCGTGCGTGCATCGCGCTCTACATCTTCATCGGTGCGATAAGTTGTTGTTATTGCCTGCAGTCGGTGCCGCGCGCCGGCCAGGCGGTGCTGCTGTGCGGTGCCGCGCCGGTGACGTTCTGCCTGATTCTGTCGCCCGACTGGTCGCTGCGCGGGCTGGGCTTCAACATCCTGGTGGCCAGCTTCGTGGCGGTGCGGATGATGCGCACCAGCCATGCGGGTTTCGTCGAGATGCTCGCCTCGCGCTCGCACATGGCCGCCGAACAGGCACGTGCCCAGGGTGCCGAGCAGCGGGCGCACCAGCTCGCCTATCACGACCCGCTGACCGGCCTGCCCAATCGCCGTGCGCTCGCCGAGGCGCTCGAGCGGCGGATGGCGCCCGACGGCAGCGGCGCATCGCTGGGGCTGCTGATCATCGATCTCGACCGGTTCAAGTCGATCAACGACGTGCACGGCCATCCCGCCGGCGACCAGCTGCTGCGCGACGTCGCCGCCCGCGTCAGCGCCGTGGTGGGCGAGGAGGGCGTGAGCTATCGCCTGGGAGGCGACGAGTTCGCCGTGATCCTCGACGGTGACGGCGAAGGCGCGCGGCGCATTGCCCATGCCATCGTCAACGCGGTGATGAAGCCCTTCGCCGGATCGGAGCTGGTCCATCATATCGGCGCCAGCGTGGGCATCTCGCTCTATCCGCAGGACGCGCTCGACCTCGACACGCTGATGCGCAAGGCGGACATCGCGCTCTACAAGGCCAAGCATAGCGGGCGGAGCCAGCATTGCGCGTTCGAGCCGATGCTCGACGCCGAGATCCGCCGCCGTGCCGAGATCGAGCGCGAGATGCGCGAGGCGATGAAGACCGATGCGTTCGTGCCCTATTACCAGGCGATCGTCTGCCTCAAGAGCCACGAAGTTGTCGGCTATGAGCTGCTCGCGCGCTGGCGGCGTGCGGAGGGCGAGGAGATTGGCCCCGAGCAGTTCATCCCCATCGCCGAGGAATGCGGGCTGATCGACACGCTGATGCTGCGCCTGCTCCGCCGTGCCTGCCGCGAGACGCGTGACTGGCAGGTGCCGATCTCGATCAACGTCTCGCCGACCCAGCTCAAGGATCCGTGGTTCAGCCAGAAGCTGCTCGGCGTGCTGATCCGCGAACGTTTCCCGGCGCGGCGCCTGACGGTGGAGATCACCGAGAATGCGCTGATCGTTGATGCCGGGAGTGCGCAGGACGCGATCGCCTCGCTGCGCAACCAGGGCATCCAGCTGGCGCTCGACGATTTCGGCACCGGCTATTCCTCGCTCCAGCACCTCCAGATGCTGCCCTTCGACCGGCTCAAGATCGACCGTTCCTTCGTCGCCGCGATGGGCCGCGATCCCCAGGCGATGCGGCTGGTGCTGGCGATCGTCACTCTGGCCAACACGCTGGAACTGCCGGTGGTGGCGGAGGGCATCGAGAATGCGGCAACCGCCGAGGCGCTGGCCCGGCTCGGCTGCGCGATGGGGCAGGGCTTCCATTTCGGCCATCCGATGCCGGTGGAAGGGATCGCGGCGGTCGGCGGCGGAGTCGCGGCCTGAGGCTTTGCGTGAAGGCGCAATTCTTCGTGCTGAGCTTGTTTCAGCATCCAGGCAGCCGCGCGGGATATCGCTCGTGGAGAGTTGGACCCTGAAACAAGTTCAGGGTGACGGGAATACTGGAAGGCATCTCGGGCTCTTCCCCGAGAGTTGTGCACGTATCACCTTCCCTTTTTTGAAGGGGTTGGCGTAGCATCGCCGGGCTCACGGGAGGGTTCGATGCCGCTTTTCGCCTGGTTTGCCTGCCTGCTCGCTCTGATCGCCACGCCGGTTGCCGCCAGTACGCTGGAGCGCGGCACGATCGACGCCGCCAGCCTTCGCGGCAATGCCGCCGGTTTACCGAGTGCGCGGGGCGTCACCGTCTATCTGCCCGACAGCTACGCTGCCGACCCGACACGGCGTTTCCCGGTGCTCTATTACCTGACGAGTTTCTTCGAGGACGACCGTGCGCCCTGGGCGAACAATGGTGCGCAGGCGCTGCTCGACCGGGCGATCGACAGGAAGGTGGTCGGGCCGGCGATCGTGGTGACGATCGACTGCACCACCCCCGTCGGAGGATCCTGGTACGTCAACTCGCCGGTGACCGGGAATTGGGAGGACCTTGTCAGCCGCGAACTCGTCGCCTGGGTCGATGGGCGCTACCGGACGCTGGCCTCGCGGGATTCACGCGGCATTGCGGGCGACCGGATGGGCGGGCACGGCGCGATCCGGCTGGCGATGCGGCATCCGGAAGTTTTCGGCGCGGTCTATGCGCTGCACCCGATCGGCATGGGACCGGGCGTGCAGACGATGTTCTCGCGGCCCAACTGGCAACTGTTGCAGGATGCCAGGCGGATCGAGGACCTGCGCAGCGACGGCTTCTCGCTGATCTTCACTTCGATCTTCCAGGCGCATCTGCCCAACGCCACGCGCGCGCCGCTGTTTTTCGATCCGCCGGCGCGGCTGGCCGAGGGGCGGCTGGCGGTCGATCCGGCGCTTACCGAGAAGCTCAACGCCAGCTTCTTCCTCGATCGCCAGGTCGCGGCGCATGCGGGCAATCTCAAGCGCCTGCGCGGCTTCATGTTCGACTGGGCGCGGGGCGACTCCAACCCCGACCATATCGTTTCGCTCCTGGCCTTCACCCGGACGCTGGACAGTTTCGGCGTGCCCTATGAGGCGGAGGAATATCGCGGCGGCTGGGGCGAGCGCCACTGGGGCGAAGACGGGCGCATCTATTCGGAGATGCTGCCGTTCTTTGCGCGGACGCTGGTGTTCTAACGTTACTCCCCTCCCTGGAAGGGAGGGGCCGGGGGTGGGTGGATGCGCGCGATACGAAGAGGCCCGGCGACACGGCATTCGTATCGCCAGGCCTCTACCCACCCCGCAGCAGGTGAACCGCGTCCCACGCGGTTCAGGCCATGCCGGGGGCATGGCCGACCTGCAGCGCCCCTCCCTTCCAGGGAGGGGAAGCCAAGACTTACTTCGCGTAGCGGTCCTTCAGCACCTTCCATACGGCGCGCAGGCTCACCGCCTCGGCGCCCTTGGGGCGGCCGGGCTTGTGGCTGCCGTTCCAGCAGAAGATGTCGAGATGCGCCCACTGCGCCTTCTCGGGCACGAATTCCTTGAGAAACAGCGCCGCGGTCAGCGCGCCGCCGAACGGGGCCTCGGCCGCGTTGACCATGTCGGCCACGTCGGACTTCAGCATCTCCTTGTACGGATCGTAGAGCGGCAGGCGCCACATCGGATCCGCCTCGGTCTCGGCCGCGGCCATCAACTCGCTCGCCAGCGTGTCGTCATTGGCGAACAGCGCCTGGAGGTCGGCACCCAGCGCGACACGGGCGGCGCCGGTGAGCGTCGCATAGTCGATCACCAGCTCGGGGGTCTTCTCCTCGGCCTTGGTCAGCGCGTCCGCCAGGATGAGGCGACCCTCGGCGTCGGTGTTGCTGTTCTCGACCGTGATGCCCTTGCGCGAGCGCATGATGTCGCCCGGGCGGGTGGCTTCGCCGTTGATCGAGTTCTCGACCGCGGGGACGAGCATGTGCAGCCGCACCGGCAGGCGCGACGACATGATGAGCTCGGCGGTGGCCAGCGCGTGCGCGGCGCCACCCATGTCCTTCTTCATCAGGCGCATGCCCGAGGCCGGCTTGATGTCGAGGCCGCCCGAATCGAAGCAGACGCCCTTGCCGATGATCGCGACCTTGGGATGCTCGGGATTGCCCCATTCGATCTCGATCAGGCGCGGCTCGCGGCCCTTGCCGGCGGCCTTGCCGACTGCCCAGAGCAGGCCATAGCCCTTCTCGACTTCGTCGCCCTTCACGACGCTGAGCTGGCCGCCATAGGCCTTGACCAGGTCAGCGGCCGCGGCCTCGAGATCGGCCGGGCCCATGTCGTTGGCGCCGGTGTTGATCCGGTCGCGCAGCTTGTAGGTGGCATTGGCGATGCGAACCGCTTCCTCGATCCGCGCGACATCGGTGGTCAGCAGCACGCGCGCGCCGGTCGGCGCCTTCTCGTCCTTCTTGTAGGTGTCGAACTTGTACTGGGCGACGAGCCAGCCATGGATCGCCTTGCCGGGCTCGACGCCCTCGACGCGGTACGCGCCCTCGGGCAGCGTCTCGGCGAGCTTGGCGAGGCACCAGGGCGACAGCTTCTCGGCATTTGCGACGACCGTCACCACCGACCAGTCCTCGGGCCCGTCGCCCGGCAGGATCGCGCTCGAATAGGCGCTGGGCGCCAGCTTCTGCGCGGCGGCCGCAGTGCGGTGGCGCGGCGGCTGGGCGTTGAGCCAGGCATCGAAACCCTTGGCGTCGATCACATGGATGGTGCGGGCGGACTGGCCCTTGTCGGGCTGAACGAGCGTGTTGGGATCAGGCATGTGCATTGATCTAGGTAATGGGGGCGGCGAGGGCTAGCCCCTTCGCGGCACATGAATTTTCGTTCATGAAGGAACCGTCTCGTTTCGCAACCGGTTTCCCGAAGGTCCGCAAGCACCTCCCGGGAGAGACCGATGACCGACACCCGCTATGAAGGGGAACGCATCCCCTATCTCGAGCCGGTGGAGGAGGCGCCCCGACCGCGCTGGAGCATCGCCGCCATCATCGTCGGTGCGCTGCTCGTCCTGATCGGCCTGCCGATCGCTGCCGGCGGCGCGTATCTGATGACGCTGGGCGGCTCCCTCTACTACTTGATCGCGGGCGCTCTGATGACCTGGTCGGGCGTGTTGCTGATCCGCGGGCGGATGAGTGGCGGCTGGATCTATCTCGCGCTCGTTGTCGCGACGATCCTGTGGGCGTGGTGGGAAGTCGGCGCCAATCCCTGGGCGCAGGTGCCGCGCGTCATCGCGCCGGTGGTGCTCGCCATTCCCGTGATCCTGATCCTGCCGACGCTGACCCGCTCGGCCGGCCGCTGGCGGCTGGCGCTGGGCGGGGTGGTCGTCGCGCTGGTGCTGACCGGCATCAACTTCTGGGTGGCGATCGCCGGCCAGCCCAACCCGGTGCTCGCCGCGCTGCCCGCGCCGGGCACCGCGGGAATGCTCGATCCCTCGGGCCAGCAGACCGGCGCCGACTGGCCCGTCTATGGCGGCACCGCCAGCGCGCGCCGCTACTCGCCGCTCGTCCAGATCACCCCGGCCAATGTCTCGAAGCTCAGGCAGGTGTGGCTGACGCATACGGGTGACCTGCCCAAGTCCGAGATGATCCTGAAGACCTATGGCGCGGAGAACACCCCGCTCAAGGTGGGCGACAGCCTCTATATCTGCACGCCGAAGAACATCCTGCTGGCGCTCGATGCGGCCACGGGCATGGAGAAATGGCGCTACGATCCCAAGGTGCCGGACTCGGCGATCCCCTACACCGCTGCCTGTCGCGGCGTGGTCTATTATGCCGTGCCGAACGCACCGGCCGACCAGGCCTGCGCCACCCGGATCATCGAGGGGACGCTCGATGCCCGGCTGGTCGCGGTCGATGCCAGGAATGGCCGGCCCTGCGCCGATTTCGGCACCAATGGCCAGATCGATGCCAAGCAGGGCATGGGCAAGGTTCCCGACGGTTTCGTCTCGATCAACTCGCCGCCCACCCTGGTGCGCGGCGTGCTGGTCACCGGGCATCAGGTGCTCGACGGGCAGGACCGGTGGGCGCCCTCGGGCGTGATCCAGGGCTTCGACGCGGTCACCGGCAAGCTGCGCTGGGCCTGGGACATGATGCACCCGAGCTGGAACGGCGCCCCGCCGGCCGGCCAGGAATGGGCGCGCGGCACGCCGAACATGTGGACGCTGGCGAGCGGCGACGAGCAGCTCGGGCTGGTCTATCTGCCGATGGGCAATGCCGCGGCCGATTATTACTCGTCGCTGCGCCGGCCCGAGGAGAATTTCTACGCAACCTCGCTGGTCGCCCTCGACGTGACCACCGGCAAGCCGAAATGGCGCTTCCAGGCGGTCCGCAACGACGTGTGGGACTATGATTTCGGCGCGCAGGCGACGCTGGTCGACTATAAGGGCGCGCCGGCGCTGGTGCTGCCGTCCAAGCAGGGCGACATCTACATCCTCGACCGGCGTACCGGCCAGCCGCTGACCCCCGTGGGCGAGATGAAGGTGCCGGGCGGCGGCGTCGAGCCGCAGCAGCGCGCCGCCACCCAGCGCGTTTCGCTCTGGCATACGTTGCGCAAGCCCGACCTGACCGAGCGCGACATGTGGGGCATGTCGCCGATCGACCAGCTGATCTGCCGCATCCAGTTCCGCCGGGCGAGCTACAAGGGCTTCTTTACCCCGCCCGAGGCCGATCGCCGTTCGATTGAGTATCCCGGCTACAATGGCGGTACCGATTGGGGTGGCGTCGCGGTCGATCCGCAGCGTGGGGTGATCGTCGCCAACTATAACGACATGCCGAACTATGTGCGGCTCGTGCCGCGTGCCGAGGCGGACAAGAAGGGCTGGGCGCCGCGTGACCAGGCGCGCGGCCAGATCGGCGGCAACGAAGGCGCGGGCGATCCGCAAGCGCACACCCCCTATGCGATCGACGTCAATGCCGGCTGGCGCAACAAGTTCTGGCCGTTCGACGGGCCCAAGTCGGAGGGCACCGGCATGCTTTGCAAGCAGCCGCCCTATGGCGGGATCCGCGCGATCGACATGGCGACCGGCAAGACGATCTGGGACCGCCCGCTCGGCGAGGCGCGGACCAACGGACCGTTCGGCATCCCCTCGCATTTGCCGATCACCATCGGCACGCCCAACAATGGCGGCTCGGTGGTCACCGCGGGCGGCCTGATCTTCGTGGCGGCGGCGACCGACAATCTGATCCGCGCGATCGACCTCAAGACCGGCAAGACTTTGTGGAAGGCAGTGCTCCCCGCCGGCGGCCAGGCGACCCCGATCACCTATGAGGCGAACGGGAAGCAGTATCTGGTGATCTACGCCGGCGGGCATCACTTCATGGAGACGCCGGTGGGGGACGAGGTGGTGGCGTATGCATTGCCTTGAATAGCTTCGTCATGCTGAACTTGTTTCAGCATCCAACCCTCCACCAGCGAGACGGCCCGTGGAGGGTTGGACCCTGAAACAAGTTCAGGGTGACGGCGGAAGTGGGCGGGGTTGGGAGCGTCGCAACTTAGGCCACGGTCAGGCGGCCTGCCCCTTCACATAATCGATGAACGCCCTGAGCGGCGCCGGCACTAGCCGCCGTCCCGGATAATAGAGGAACGGCCCGGGGAAGCTCTCCCACCAATCTTCGAGCACCGGGACCAGCGCGCCGCTGGCGAAGCTTGGCTTGAGCCAATCCTCGAACAGCGTGACGATCCCGCCGCCTGCCGCCGCGACGTCGAGCAGCAGGTCGATCGCGCTGCCGACGGTGACGATCAGCGCGGGTGGCGGCTCGACCACCAGGATCTCGCCGTCGCGCTCGAACTCCCAGGGAATCAGTCGCCCGCTCTCGAAGCGGCCACGCAGGCAGCGGTGCTCGAGCAGGTCACGCGGATGCACGGGCGTGCCGTGCGCGGCGAGATAGGAGGGGGAGGCGGCCGCCGCGAAGCGCTGGACGCGCGGGCCGATCGGCACCGCGATCATGTCCTGCTCCAGCCGCTCGTCATAGCGGATGCCGGCGTCGCAGCCCGCCGCGAGCAGGTCGACGAAATTGTCCTGCGCGACGATCTCGACCTGAATGTCCGGATAGGCGGCGAGGAAGCCGGGCAGGATCGCCGGCAGCACGATCCGCGCCGCACCGATAGGCACGTTGAGCTTGAGCGTGCCGGCGGGCCGATCGCGGAAGATGTTGACCACGTCGAGCGCCGCTTCGACTTCGCCAAGCGCCGGGGCCAGTCGCTCGATCAGCCGAGCGCCTGCCTCGGTTGGCGCGACGCTGCGGGTGGTGCGGTTGAGCAGGCGCACGCCCAGCCGCGCCTCGAGCCGCCGCACCGCCTCGCTGAGTCCAGAGGCGCTGGCGCCGGTTGCGCGGGCGGCATCGCGGAAGCCGCCGGCCCGGGCGACGGATAGAAAGGCGTTCAATTCGCCGAGGTCGAGATCCATTGTTCGAAATTCCGCACAGCCCGTGCGGATTGTGCCCGATTATCGCGCGATGCCGCAAGGCCTAGATGGACGTTGTGCATCCAGACGGAGAACAGCGATGACCGACTTCCCGATGACCTATCAGCTTGGCGACCGCGTGGTGAACCGTGTCGGCTATGGCGCGATGCAGCTTGCCGGCCCCGGCGTGTTCGGCCCGCCCAGGGACCATGACCAGGCGATCGCGGTGCTGCGCGAAGCAGTGGCCTCGGGGGTCAACCATATCGACACCAGCGATTTCTACGGCCCGCACGTCACCAATCGGCTGATCCGCGAGGCGCTGCACCCCTATCCGGACGATCTGGTGATCGTCACCAAGGTCGGCGCGCGGCGCGGCGACGATGCGTCCTGGCTGCCGGCCTGGACGCCCGACGAGATCGAGGCGGCGATCCACGACAACCTCGCCAATCTCGGGCTCGAGGCGATCGATGTGGTCAACCTGCGCATCATGGGCGACATCCACGCGCCCAGCGAAGGCCCGATCGCCCCGCAGTTCGAGCGGCTTGCACGGCTGCGCGAGCAGGGCTTGATCCGCCACCTGGGCCTGAGCAACGCGACGGCTAAGCAGGTCGAGGAAGCACGCGGCATCGCGCCGGTGGTCTGCGTGCAGAACCAGTACAACCTCGCCCACCGCGAGGACGAGGCGCTGCTGGCGACGCTGGCCGAGGCGGGCATCGCCTATGTGCCCTTCTTCCCGCTCGGCGGCTTCTCGCCGATCCAGTCGGGCACGCTCGACGAGGTGGCGAAGCGGCTGGGCGCCACGCCGATGCAGGTCGCGCTCGCCTGGCTGCTCCAGCGTTCGCCGAACCTGCTGCTGATCCCGGGCACCTCCTCGCTCGGCCATTTGCGCGAGAATCTGGCGGTGCGGGATCTGGTGCTGCCGGCGGAGGCCGTGCAGGTGCTCGACGGGATCGCCGGCTAGCGTCCGACCGCCTTCACCTTCGGCGCGCACATCGCGATCGCATGGTCGATCATGAAGCTCAGCCGATCGCGGGCAAGCGCGAGCTCGGCCGGGTCCAACCCCCGGTCGAGCGTCTCGAAGTTGAGATAGGATAGGCCGTGCAGGACCGCGTAGTTGGACAGCGATCCGTCGCTGGTCACCACGCGTTCCTGCACCACGTTGAAATCCGCGCCTACCATCGCATCGCGGCAGAATGCGTCGCTCGGCTGGTTGCGGGCGAGATAGGTGGCGAAGGCGACGGTGTCGTCGTCATCAAACGGATAGGCCTTCGACACCGAGGGGCTCGGGTTGAGCGTGTCGTCGCAGAAGCGGATCGAGATCACGCCGCTGCCCTCGGGGTCGCCCTTGTTGCAGCGCGACGAGCCGGTCTCGAAGCCCTTGGCATTGGTATGCAGCGCGATGATCGGCCATGCGCCCTTTGCCAGGTCGGCCAGGATATTATGGGCATAGCCGGGAAGGGCGGTATCGAAGTTGCGGTTGGGATCGATCGGCCGGCCATAGTCCACTGCCCGGTTGTAGCGGACTCCGTCATTGCCGGGGGAAACGCCCGAATCGACCGCGATCAGCACGCCGCCATATTTGCGCAGCGCCACCAGACCCGCCTCGAACCCGGCATTCTCATTGTCATGGGGGACGAAGAACAGCGGTCCCCTGGGATGCTTCACATTGGCGATCCGCCACAACCGCCAGGGCGCGCGCTCTTCGCGGAAGGTCAGTTCGGAGACGTGGAGGCCCTTCCACTCCGCCGGATCGCGGTGCCGGGCGAAGTCATCGTCCTGCACGGTGAGCGGATCGACCGGGCGCACCGTCACCGCGTCGGGGGCGGGCGTGGCGGTGAACAGCGCGGCGGCGGCGAGGGCGATCAGGCGCATCAGTCCCTCGGCTGGATCAGGAACTGTTCGAACTTCCCGTTCATCCCGGGCTCCGCATAGGTGATCGCGATCAGCTTCTGCCCATTGGCAAAGGCGATGCTGTAGTTGCGATTGACGAAGCCGCCACGTAGCCGCGGCTTGCCGAGTGCCGTGAAGCTTACCGGATCACCGAGCGGGGCCAGGCTCGTGTGATAGTCCTCGGTCGCCTGGGGCGTGAAATAATAGTTGGCATCCTCGGTCAGCTTCTCGCGATCGAGCGTGCCGGCGCGAAGCTGGCCAAAGACCAGGCTCGCCAGTGAATCGCGATATTCGTCGAGCGTCATCGGCCGGCTTGGGGGCGGGGCCGCCGGCAGGAGCAGGTCGGTGATGCCGCCGGTGATCGCGTCCTGCGCACCGCCGAAATCGGCATTGACCAGCGCGACAACGGCGAAGCGCTTCTTGGGGATCACGAAATTATCGGAAAGAAAGCCCACCGCCTCGCCGCCATGCTCGACGGTGCGAACGCCGTCACGGCCGCCGAGCGAGACGCCCAGACCGTAGCGGGTATTGCTGCCGTCCGCGAGCAGCACCGGCGTCTCCTGGGTCTGCCAGTCTTCGGGGCTCAGGATCTTGCGGTCGATCCGCGCGATGTCCCACTTGGCGAGGTCGCTGGCCGACATGGCAAGCTCGCCAGCCGCCCAGAGCCAGCCCGGCGCAGCAGGCCTGGCGGCGCGGACCGGGCCGAGCGCGAAACGGTGATTGCCCTGCGGGAAGCCCTTGCCCAACGCGATGTCCTGGTCGATCGCATCGATGCCGAGCGGCTTGAATATCTTCGCCTTCAGGTAATCGAGCAGCTTCATGCCCGAAGCCTTCTCGATGATCATGCCGGCGACGACATAGCCGGTGTTCGAATATTGCCAGGCCGTGCCGGGGCGGAAGTCGAGCGGCTTCTTCGCCCAGCGATCGAGGATCTGCTGCGGCGTCACCGGCTTCGACATGGCGGCAAAGTCATAGTCCTGCGGCCAATAGTCCTGGATGCCGGCGGTATGGCTGAGCAGCTGGCGGATGGTGATCTGGTCGGCGTCGGTGATGTCCGGCACCCATTTCGACACCTTGTCGTCGAGGCTGAGCTTGCCGGCATCCTCGAGCAGCAGGATCGCGGCGGCGGTGAATTGCTTGGAGATCGATGCGATCTGGTATTTCGCCGCCGGGCTGGTCGCCTTCATGCCCGGCCCCTGGTCGCCATAGGCCCTGGCGAACACGATCTTGCCGTCCCGCACGATCGCGACCGAAGCGGAGGGCGCACCGGAGGATTTCAGTGCGTCGGCGACGATGGTGTCGACCTTCGCCGTTTCATCGGCGGAGAGCTGCTGCGCGGCGGCAGGCGTAGCGATCAGAAGGGCGGCGGCGAGGGCGGAACGGAACATCGGGCCTCCGGAATGGAATGGCGCGAGCTTAGGCCAGGGTTTCGCGGGCGTCATCCCCGCCGGACGTTTCGCTTTGGCGCATGCGCCATGCCCTGCTTGCAATGTAGGATTTCGTCTGTTCGGCTTGCGCAGCCGGCGTCCAAACCGGCCGCTCTTTGATGCTGTTGGAGAAATAGGATCACGCGGAGGCAAGAATCTTGCGAGATGCATCGCATTTTCGGGAAAACGGGCACGGCAAAACCGCTCTTGGCCTGTACTTTGTGTACTTTCGCGGGTCGGTTGGTCTGCGATGTTGGAAGCCGGGCCGCCCGCGGGGCGACCCGACGCTGATCAGGCCAGCGGCACCCCGTAGAGATCGTGCTCGTCGGCATCCTCGATCTCGACCATGACGATGTCGCCCTGGCTGAGATGGCCGGCGTCGCGCAGGAACACCTCGCCGTCGATCTCCGGCGCGTCGGCCTGGCTGCGGCCCGTCGCGCCGCCTTCCTCGCCGACTTCGTCGATGATCACTTCGAGCGTGCGGCCGATCTTGGCCTGGAGCTTGGCCGCGCTGATCGCCGCGGTCTTCTCCATGATCCGGGCATAGCGCTCTTCCTTGACCTCTTCCTGCACCGCGCCGGGCAGATCATTGGCGGCTGCACCTTCCACCGGCTCGAAGCGGAATGCGCCGACACGATCGAGCTGGGCTTCGTCGAGCCAATCCAGCAGATACTGGAAGTCCGCCTCGGTCTCGCCGGGAAAACCGACCACGAAGGTCGATCGGATGGTCAGATCGGGGGCAATCTCGCGCCACTTGCGCAGCCGCTCGAGCACCTTGGCTTCGTTGGCCGGGCGCTTCATCGCGCGCAGCACCGAAGGCGAGGCATGCTGGAACGGGATGTCGAGATAGGGGAGCACCAGCCCCTCGGCCATCAGCGGGATGACCTGATCGACATGCGGATAGGGATAGACATAGTGGAGCCTCACCCAAGGCGCGATCTTGCCGAGCTCGCGCGCCAGATCGGTCATGTGCGGCACGACCTCGCCGCCCTTCCAGGCGCGCGGCTCCTTGCGGATGTCGACACCATAGGCCGAGGTGTCCTGGCTGATGACCAGCAGTTCCCTAGTCCCCGCCTCGACCAGCTTCTCCGCCTCGCGCAGGATCGCGTCGGGACGGCGGCTGACCAGGTCGCCGCGCAGCGCCGGGATTATGCAGAAGGAGCAGCGGTGGTTGCAGCCCTCCGAGATCTTCAGATAGCTGTAGTGGCGCGGCGTGAGCTTCAGCCCCGCATCCGGCACCAGGTTGACGAAGGGCGAGGGCGGCATCGGCGCCGCGTCGTGCACCGCGCCGACGACTTCCTCATATTGATGCGCGCCGGTGACGGCCAGCACGTTCGGGAAGCGGGCGCGGATGACCTCCGCTTCCTTGCCCATGCAGCCGGTGACGATGACGCGGCCATTCTCCGCGATCGCCTCGCCGATCGCCTCGAGCGATTCTTCCTTCGCCGAGTCGAGAAAGCCGCAGGTGTTGACCAGCACGACGTCGGCCCCGGCATAGTCGGGGGACATCGCATAACCGTCGCTGCGCAGCTTGGTGAGGATCCGTTCGCTGTCGACCAGGTTCTTGGGACAGCCGAGCGACACCATGCCCACGCGGGGCGCCTCGGGAAGTTTAGTTGCCATGATTGGCGGGCGACATAGGCTTTTTCGGCGAAAAAGCTAGGCCGGGGCTTTCCCGGGGGCAAGTTTGACCGCCGACAAGGTGCGCGCGGCCGCTTGCGGGCATGGAAGATCGCGTGCCGCATCCCATATCCGCGGCACCGGTATTTGCGAGGAGGTTTCCATGGCTGCCGAGCTTGCGGAAGAGACGACACTCACCACGCGTTCGGGCGTGACGCTCGATGTTCGCCCCGCCACCCCGGCGGATGAAGGCGCGCTGCGCGACCTGTTCGAGACGGTTTCCAGCGACGATCGCCGCTTCCGTTTCCTCACCGCCTGCGACCAGCTTTCCAACGCCCAGATCGCGGCGATGACCCAGGTCGATCACTGGCAGACCGACAGCTTCCTGGCCTTTGCCGATGGCGAGCTGGTGGCGAGCGCGGTGCTGGCCTGCAACAAGCCGATGACCAGCGCCGAAGTGGCGATCTCGATCCGATCGGACCGCAAGGCGCAGGGGATCGGCTGGTCGCTGCTCGACTATCTGACCGACGAGGCCGAGCGCCGCGGCGTGAAATCGGTGATGTCGATCGAGAGCCGCGAGAACCACCAGGCGATCTCGCTGGAGCGCGAAATGGGTTTCGAGGCGCGGCCGGTGGAGGGCGATTCCACCCTCGTCCTGCTGGAGCGGCGGTTCTAGCCAGCGGGCCCATCAAGGCGTAGCTTCACACCCCTGCAACTGAACAGGGGAGAGGCAAGATGCAGATTCACTGGCTGGCGATCCTCGCCGCGGCGGTGGCGGGCTTTGTGGTCGGCGGGCTCTGGTATGGCCCGCTGTTCGGCAAGGCCTGGATGAAGGCGCGCGGGCTGAGCGAAGAGGAGCTCAAGTCCGGCGCCAACATGGGCAAGATCTTCGGCACGACCTTCGTGCTGAACCTGATCGCCGCCTTCGCGCTCGATCACCTCTACAACACCTATGACACACACGTTGGGTTGCACCATTCGCTGGTGATCGCCGGGATCATCGGGGTGGGCTTCATCGCCACCTCGGTGGGGGTGAACTATCTGTTCTCGCGCCTGCCGCGCTCGCTGTTCCTTATCGACGCGGGCTACTGGATCGTGATGTACCTGGTAATGGGCGCGATTTTCGGGCTGCTGACCTGAGCACGGAACGAACGGGGAGTTACATGCGAGCGATCATCGAGGGCATTGGCGCGCTGTTCGGCATGCCGGTGTCGGAACGGTACGGTGGCCATCGCAGGATTGCTCTGCTGACGATACTGGCGGTGGCGGCAACCGCCGCCTTCGCGCTGCTCTACGCGGCGCGCTGAAGATTCAGGCCGGCGCCTTGAAGATGAACCAGGCGCCGGCCGCGATCAGCGCGAAGCCGATCAGGTGGTTCACCGTGATCTTCTGGCCGAGATAGAGGATCGAGAAGCCGACGAATACGGTGAGGGTAATGACTTCCTGCATCGCCTTGAGCTGCGCCGCCGAATAGACCGCGCTGCCCCAGCGATTGGCCGGCACCGCCAGGCAATATTCGATCAGCGCGATGCTCCAGCTCGCCAGGATCACGAGCAGCAGCGGCGCGCTCTTGAACTTGAGATGCCCGTACCAGGCGATCGTCATGAAGACGTTGGAGCCGATCAGCAGCAGGATCGGCAGAAGGCGGGCGAAGAGCATTTCCGACATGGCGCGACCTTGTCCGGGATGGCATCAAGGTCAAGATGGAGACGATTTCGAAAGAGGCGCTGGTCGACCAGCTGCGGGACCTCGGCGTGCGCGAGGGCGGGGTGCTGCTTGTCCATATGAGCTTCCGCGAGGTCCGGCCGGTCGAGGGCGGGCCCGAAGGACTGATCGCGGCGCTGGGCGAGGCACTGGGGCCGGAAGGGACGCTGGCCATGCCTTCGGCGACAGGCGACGACGAAACCGTCTTCGACCCGGCGACCACCGGCAATCGCGACGATCTGGGGATCGTCGCTGACCTGTTCTGGCGGATGCCGGGGGTGGTGCGCAGCCCGCATTTCGATGCGGTCTCCGCGCGCGGGCCCAAGGCGGAATGGATCACCGGCGGGCCGTTCGTACTGCCGCCGGCGGCGCCGGAAAGCGCGATCGACCGCATCCGGCAGGCGGGCGGGCAGGTGCTGCTGCTTGGGGTGGGGCATCATGCCAACACGATGCTGCATCTGGCGGAGCTGGTCGGCGGGGCGCCCTATCGCAGCGACTTCCACTACATCGATGATGCGGGCCGCGAGGTCCATTATGGCGAGAATGACAGCTGCTGCGAGAAGTTCGAGCTGGCGGACGGCTGGCTGCGCGCGGAGGGGGCGTTGCGCGCCGGGCGGGTAGGGCATGCCGAGGCGCGGCTGATGGAGGCGGAGGACCTCGTACGGATCGCGGCGGCGAAGGTGAGGGCCGATCCGCTGATATTCCTGCACGGCGCCGACGAGGCCTGCGAGGAGTGCGACGAGGCTCGGGAGAGTCTTTGAGGCTGGTTGCTTCAATTGTTCCCCGGCGAAGGCCGGGGCCCAGTTGCAATGTCGTTCGAGAGGTACGCGCGCCTCACCATATTCGCCGAAACTGGGCCCCGGCCTTCGCCGGGGAACTGAAGGACGCATATTGGGTCGCACGCTACCGCGTCACGATCTCCAGGATCGTGTCGCCCGCGAGCAGCGCCTGCGCCTCCGCGGCCTTGTGGCTGTGCGGCAGGCCGTCGCGGTAGATCTGGACGCCCAGGCCGGTGGCGATCGCAGAGAGCGGCTGGCCGATCTCTTCCGGCCGCACCTTTCGCTCGGACAGCTCGACCTGGCCGTGGATCGAGGCGAGATCCATAAGATAGTCGGAGAGGTGCGGGCCCTGGCAGGAGCTGGCGAGCAACAGGCCGGCGAAGCTCACCGGGTTGACCACGGTGGTGGCCCCGGCGGCGCGGGCGGGGAGCTCATTGTCCTCGTTGCGGACGATCACGCTGATCGGCAGCGCCGGCGCCAGATGGCGGGCGGTCAGGGTGATCAGGATCGAGGTGTCGTCGCGTCCGGCGCAGACGATCATCGACTCGGCAGTGGCGATGCGGACGTCGTTCAGCACCTGGTCGCGGGTGGCGTCGGCCTGGAGGACGATGCAGCCACATTCCTTCGCGCGGGCGATATTGCCCTCATTCTGGTCGATCACGACGATGCTGCCGGGATCGCGGCCGCGGGCGATCAGCTCGTCGACCGTCTCCGAGCCGGTGGTGCCATAGCCGGCCACGATGATGTGGCGCGCAAGGTTCCGCTGGATCACTGCCATATGCCATTTGTCCCAGGTGCGCTTGAGCACGAAATTATAGGCGGTGCCGAGGAAGAGCAGCACCACGAAGACGCGAATCGGGGTTACGACGAACGCATCGAACATCCGCGCCGAATTGCTGACCGGCACGATGTCGCCATAGCCGGTGGTCGTCACCGAGATCGAAGTGAAATAGAGGATGTCGAGGAAGCTGACATCGCCGTCGGCCGTGTCCTTGAGCCCGTCGCGCTCGATCCAATGGACGCCAACGGCAAGCGCGAGCAGCCCGACCACGGCGAGCACGCGCCAGCCGATCGAAGCCCAGACGGGCATGCTCGACTTGCGCTTGAGCGTGGCGGGGGCCTTGAGCGCCATCAGCGGGCGGACGGACCCGGCAGCGGATCGGCGGCAGTGCCGTAAAGCGCGATCATCCGGCCCTTCTCACTGGCTGGCCGGGAGCGGCCCGTCAGCGGGACCATACACGGTCATCGGACCGTGGCCATGGCCAATATGGCCGGGAATGGCGTGCCACTCCCGGGCCCAATGGGGGGCGAGCCGGGCCCGCCCCCGAAATGTGGCTCAGAGGCCGTCGACGCTCTTGCTGACCAGGATGTTCACCGCGACGCGACGGTTCTGGGCCTTGCCCTCCGGCGTGTCGTTGCTGGCCAGCGGATCGGCCGTGGCCATGCCGGTCGGCGTCAGCATGCGGTACGGCTTCCAGCCGCAGGCCTGCTGCAGATAGTTGATGACCTTGGCCGCCCGCTTTTCGCTGAGCGTCTGGTTGAGGTCCTCGCCGCCGGTCGAGTCGGTATAGCCGACCACCAGCATCAGCGCGTTCTCGGTCTGGTTGGCCTGGTTGGCGGTGCTGCAGAGCTGCGCCTTGTCCTGCGGCGAGATGTCGGCACGGCCCACATCGAAGTGCACGTTGGTGGTGCTCTTGATGTTGTACTTGTCGATATCGCCCATGCGGCCGCGCAGGGCCTCGGTCGCCGCGGCCTGCTCGTCGAAGCGCTGCGAGGTGCCGGTCTGGATCATCGTGGCGGTGCGCAGGTCGTTCTTCTTGAGGCTGATCTGGCTGGCGACGAGATCGCCGCCCTCGGGCGACTGCATCGTCTTGACCGTGATCGGCAGACCGTTGAGCAGCTGGTTGGCCGCGAGCTTGTTGCCGCCGCCGAACAGGCCGCCGCCGGTCTTGATCCGGGTGGCTTCGGTGATCGCGACGGTGGTGGTGGCGCCATCGGCGGTGGCGATCTTGACGCGATCGCCGCTGCGGGCGGCAATGACGCCCTTGATCTCGGGACCCTCGGTCATCGGACCCTGGGCCGCGCCGTTGACGACGATGTCGTCACGGCCGGTATTCTGTTCCTGCTGCGCGAATGCACTGGGCGCGGCCGAGATGGCCAGCATGGCGACCAGGAAGCGAACCCCGGTTTTTTTGGAAACAACACGCATTGAGGCAACCTCCTCTAAACTGACTGCCCCCGCCGGCTTGCCTCATGCCTGTTCGGGGGAAGCTGTCCCGCAGATGAACACATGCCGCAAGCACCGTGCCGGAGCGGTTGGTTCGGGCCTGGGGCGCGACGAATGGAGCCGGGCGGGGTGTCCGCCGGCGTGATTCGCAGCGCTGGCGAGACCTTAGCGGGGCGGGAGGCGCTGTAGCGGATCGACCGGGGTGCGGCCCTGGCGGATCTCGAAATGGAGCTCCGGACGGTCGGCGAAGCCCGAATTGCCGGACAGCGCGATCATCTGGCCCTTCTTCACCGCCTGCCCGCGCTGGACGAGCAGCTGGCCGGCATGACCATAGACGGTCGTCCAGCCGTCGCCGTGGCGCAGGATGACGAGGCCGCCGAGCGCCGGGATGTCCGAGCCGACATAGGCGACCACGCCGTCGGCCGAGGCGAGCACGGGGGTGTCGAGCGGCGTGGCGATCTTGATGCCGTCGTTGCGTTCTCCGCTCGCGCCGGGGCCGAAGCGCTTCACGACATTGCCCCGGAGCGGCCATTGGAAGCCGCCGGCGAGGCGCGCCGGGGCGGCGACCGGGGTGGTCGGCGACAGGACGCGCGCCGAGGAAGCGGTCGGCGCGGCGGGGCGGGCCTTCTCGGCGATGGCGGGCTGGCCGCCGGTGACGATGTCGTCGACGCCGAGATCGAGGTGGAAGCGCGCGGCGCGCTGCTCGATCGTCTCGGGGCGGCCCGAGGGCGGCGGCGGCAGCGTGTCGTCCGGGATCAGCAGGCGCTGGCCGGTCCGCAGGATGTACGGCTCCTCGAGGTCGTTGACCGCGATGATCCGCGACCAGGCGACGCCGTACGCCACTGCAATGGCGATGCCGGTCTCGCCGTCGCGGACCAGATGGTAGCGGCCGCCCGGGATGACCAGCTTCTGCCCGACGCGGATGACGAAGGGCGAGGGGATGTTGTTGGCCCGCGCGATCGCTTCCGATCCGGCGCCGGTCTTGCCCGAGATCGAGCGGAGCGAGTCGCCGGGCTGGACGGTGTAGGTACGGCCCGAAATGACGCGCGAATCCGCCTGGACCTTGCGCGCCTGCCAGGCGGGCGGCGGTGCGGGGAGGCGGCGGACGTCCTGCTCGTTGCCGAGCGCGGGACGCTCCCACCGTTCCTGCTGCGGCTGAGGATAGCGATCCTGGCGCGACTGCGGGGCGGGGCGGTAGCCGGGCTCTTCATAGGCCGTGCCGCGCTGTGGAATACAGGCAGCGAGCAACAGCAGCGCCACCGGCGCCATCCGCTTTACCGCCATCGAAACGACCCCCGCATTAACTATACTCCGACGCTCCATAGCGCGCATTTCCGCGCGCGTCAGGTACGTCTGAATGCGGAGGTGTCTCAGTTTGCCGGTGCGAGCACTTCCAGGCCGCCCAGATAGGGCTTGAGCACGTCGGGAACTCGCACCGAGCCGTCTTCCTGCTGATAGTTCTCCAGCACAGCAACGAGGGTGCGGCCGACCGCGAGGCCCGAGCCGTTGAGCGTGTGGACGAAGCGGGTGCCCTTCTCGCCGGCCGGACGGAAGCGTGCGTTCATCCGGCGCGCCTGGAAATCGCCGCAGGTCGAGCAGGACGAAATCTCGCGGTAGCGGGCCTGGCCCGGCAGCCACACTTCGAGGTCATAGGTGCGCGCCGCGGTGAAGCCCATGTCGCCGCTGCACAGCTTCATCCGGCGGAAGGGCAGGCCGAGCGCGGTGAGGATACCCTCGGCGCACTGGGTCATGCGCTCATGCTCCGCCTCGCTCTGCTCGGGCGTGGTGATCGAGACCATCTCGCACTTCTCGAACTGGTGCTGGCGGATGAAACCGCGCGTGTCGCGGCCCGCCGAGCCGGCTTCCGAGCGGAAGCAGGCGGTGAGCGCGGCGAAGCGCAGCGGCAGCTCTTCCTCGGACAGGATTTGCTCGCGGACGATGTTGGTCAGGCTCACTTCGGCCGTGGGGATCAGCCAGCGGCCGTCGGTGGTCTGGAAGCTGTCCTCGGCGAACTTGGGAAGCTGGCCGGTACCGAACATGGTCTCCTCGCGCACCAGCAGCGGCGGGATCGCCTGCTCATAGCCATGCGCTTCGAGCGTATCGAGCATGAACTGGCCGAGCGCGCGGTGAAGCTTGGCGGCCGCACCACGGACCAGGGTGAAGCGCGTGCCGGAGAGCCTGGCGCCGGTCTCGAAGTCCAGTCCGAGCGCCGGGCCGAACGCGTCATGCTCCTTGGCTTCGAAGGCTAGGGCGGTTGGTTCGCCGACGGTGGCGACAAGCTGGTTGGCTTCCTCGTCGGCGCCCTGGGGCACATCGGCATAGGGCAGGTTGGGGAGCGCAGCGAGCAGGGTGGTCAGCTCCGCGCCGACGGCCTTCTCCTCGGCGTCGATCTGCGGCATCCGCTCCTTGAGCTCGGCGACTTCGGCCATCAGGTCGGTGGGGTCGTCGCGGCGCGCCTTGGCGGCGCCGATCGCCTTGGATGCCTCGTTGCGGCGGGTCTGCGCGGCCTGCGCCTCGGTGATCAGCGCTCGGCGCTTCTCGTCCAGCGCCAGCAGCGCGGCGGACTGCGGTTCCAGCCCGCGGCGGGCGAGGCCGGCGTCGAAGGATTCGGGGTTCTCTCGGATGGCGCGGATATCGTGCATGTCGGGCGTATGACTTCGCGCCCGCCGCGGCGCAACCCTGGCGCGCATGGGGGCGTTTACGGAGATATCAAACCATAGGAGAATCGAGATGCAGGTTCCGCATGACGCAGTCGTGGTGGTGGCGGATGGGCGCAAGATGCTGTTCCTGAGGAACGAGGGCGACGCGCAATATCCGAACCTGCAGGTCGAGAAGAAGGTCGTCGACAAGCACAACCCCGCGCATCACGATCAGGCGACCGACCTTGCCGGCGGCGCGATGGGCACGCGGACCTCGGGCGCGCAATGGGGCGGCGGCAACATGGACGAAGTCGACTTCCACCAGCTGGAGGAAGACCGCTTCGCCGCCGAAACCGCCGCACTGCTCAAGGAACGCGCGCTGCGCCAGGACTTCGAGTCGCTGATCATCATCGCGCCGCCCAAGACGCTAGGCGAGCTGCGCAAACACTATCACAAGGAAGTGAGCGACCGGCTGGCCGGCGAGCTTGCCAAGGACCTGACCGATCATCCGATCCCGGAGATCGAGCAGGCGCTGCTCCGGGCGGAATAACCTGTTCCGTCATCCCGACTTTCGAGGGGATGACGGTTTTCTCGTGTCAGGCGTCGGTCGAGTCGTCCGGCTTCTTCTTGGCGAAGCGCTTGCGGGCGACCAGCGCCGCGGCGGCGCCGCCGAACAGCAGGATCATCGGCGGTGCCGGCACAGGGGCCGGGCCGCCCGAGCTGCTGCCGCCGCAGCCGCGACCGCAGCTGCTGCTGCCGCCCCAGCTGCTCGAGCCGTGATGGCCGCTCGAGCCCCAGCCGCTCGAATTGCTCCAGTGGCTGCTGGAACCGTTCGACGAGGACGAAGTCGACGACGAGTTGGACGAGCTGGTCGACGAGGAATTGGACGACGAGCTCGATACGTCACCGCTCGACGAAGAGCTGGTGGACGAGCTGGTCGAGGACGAGACGTCGCCGCTGGACGACGACGAGGTCGACGAAGACACGTCGCCGCTCGACGAGGAAGTCGAGCTGACCTGGCCGCTCGAGGTCGAGCTGGACGAAGTCGAGCTGATCTCGCCGGAGGACGAGGTGGAGCTCACCTGGCCGCTCGACGTGGAGGTTGAGGAGCCACCGGTCGAAGTCGAGGTCGAGGAACCGCCCGTCGAGGTCGACGAGCCACCGGTGGAGGTGGAAGTCGAGCCGCCCGACGAGGACGAGTTGGACGACGAGATCTCGATATTGATGCCGCTCGAGCCGCCGGAGCTGCCCGACGAGGAAGAACCGCCGAAGAATCCACCGGCGAAGAAGCCGCCCATGAAGCCGCCGCCGCCCGAACCGCCGATCACGGCGCCGGAGGACGAACCGCTGCTGCTCGACGACACGACCGGCATCTCGCCGCCGAAATAGGGCGGGGGCGTCGGGATCGGAGCGCCCTGTGCCGTGACGACGACGACCTGGGGCTGGCCCTGGGTGGTGGTGGTGACCGTGCGCTTGACGACTCGCTTCACGGGGCGTGCCACCGTGCGCTTGACGACTCGCTTCTTCGCGACGGTGACCTGCTTGACGACACGCGGCTGGTGGATGCGTTCGGTGACATAGACGCCACCGCCGCCAATCACCGCGCCCCCGCAAGTGCAGGCGCACAGTTTAGCCAAGGCCATGCGAACCGACATTGTCCCCACTCTTCCTGTTGCTGGCGTGCCGCTCCCCACAGGATCGTCAGCAGCTTCACGCCTCTCAATGCCGGAAAAGTGCAAAACAAACTGTTAAGTGCAACGCGGTAAGTGATGCTTAACCATATTTGCGGTCGATTTTGGGGCGGTGGATTTCTTCTGTGATGGTTAATGTTCTACTTCGGTACGATCGAGAGGTTTCCTGTGCGGCGAAGTGTGAACATTCGTGGTGAATCCGGGCCCGTTTCCCGCCCGGTTCAGCCCCCGGTAATTTCCTTCCATTTACGGGGTATTAGACCTGTGGATTAAAACAACCACACGCTTGTTAACGTCCTCGCGCGAAAGTATAGGGCCGCGCAGGGCAAACGGTCTCCGTACGGCTCGGGCCGAATGGGACCGGAGTGGAGAGTGGGGATGGCTACTGTTTTGGATCGCTTCGACGAACCGGGTAAACGCGTTCCTCCCGCCGCAAATGACGGCGATAACGGCTATCGGCCGAGCAACGACGAACCCTTCATGAACCCGCGTCAGCTGGAATATTTCCGTGACAAGCTGAACGCGTGGAAGGACGATATCTTCCGCGAAGCCGCGGGCACGCTCAATCAGCTCCAGACGGATTCCCTGCGCGAGGCCGATCTCACCGATCGCGCTTCGAGCGAGACCGACTGGTCGATCGAGCTGCGCACCCGCGATCGCCAGCGCAAGCTGATCTCCAAGATCGACGCGGCGCTGCGGCGGATCGAGGACGGCGAATATGGCTATTGCGAGGTGACCGGCGAGCCGATCAGCCTCGGTCGCCTTGAAGCCCGGCCGATCGCGACGATGACGCTTGAGGCGCAGGAGCGGCACGAGCGCAACGAGAAGGTATCGCGGGAAGAATAGCAGGGGGCTTATGGCCTCCTTTTTTGTGCCTCCGCGGGACAGCCGTGGGGGCACATTTTCGTCTTTTGTTTACGCTTTCGACAAGGTTTGCGGGTGTATTCTCCGCGCGTAACCCCCTTGCGTTTCGAGCGACACGATGGACCAGTTTTCCTTTGATCCCCTGACGGCGCTGTCGGCGGACGATTTCTCCAGCCAGCGCAGCGGCTCGCGTGACAGCCTGATGCTGGCGGCCCAGTTCCGCGTGGCGGGGCGGCCGGTCGAGCAGGTGCGGGTCCGCAACCTTTCCCAGGGCGGGCTGATGGCCGAATACGCCCTTCCGATCGAGCGTGGCGCTACCGTCGAAGTCGAGGTGCGCGGCGTTGGCTGGGTGAGCGGCCGCATCGCCTGGGCGACCGACGGCCGGGTGGGCGTTGCCTTTGATACGCCGATCGACCCGATGCTGGCGCGCAAGCCGGTAGGCGGCGGCACGCATACGCCGGCCTTTGTGAAGCCGATCTTCACTCGGCGCTGAGTCGCGCCCGCGGCGTTCGCTGTTCGCGATTTCCCATTCAGGTCGTCATCCCCGCGAAGGCGGGTCCAGAGTCCCGAGCAACACGCTTGCTGCTCGCTTCGGCATATCCGGCGAACCGGACGCTCAATGCGTCGGACATCCCAAGCCACCCTGGATTCCCGCCTTCGCGGGAATGACGGGAGAGGGGACGTAAATGACGGAGGAGCGGAAGGCGCGAAAAGCGCGGGCCTCCGCCCTGGTCTTGCTGTTTGGTGACTTTCGCGCCGTCGGGGTGCGGCCTGGCCACACCCCTGTTTGCGCGGCGCAGCCTAGGGGCGCGCCATCTCTTCCTTGATGCGAAGCTTCTGCTTCTTCAGGGATGCCAGGACCAGATGGTCCGGCTGGGGCCTTTGCGATTCGGCGGCGATTCGCTGGTCGAGCACGGAGTGCTTGGCCGAGAGTGCCGAGAAATGCGCGTTCTGCATGGAAGCAGTCTCCTTCATCGGTGGCCGGAACCTGTGAATAGATCACTTTTCCACAGCTTTGTCGCGGGTGAATCTTGCCTAATCGACGATATGCAAAATTAGCGCGATGATCCGTTGCGGAGCTTTCCGGCGTGGTGCAGGGAGATCCGAGTACGGGGGCGTTCGCGATGGACGAGAAAGAGATTGTGCGGCGGCTCGAAGCGGTGCGGACCGAGCATCGCGATCTGGATGCGGCAATCGATGCACTGCTCGCCACCGGCACGTCCGACCAGCTTCAGGTTGCCCGGCTCAAGAAGCGCAAGCTGATGCTGCGCGATGAAATCGTGCAGCTCGAGGACCAGCTTATCCCCGATATCATCGCCTGATTCGGCCCCGATCCGGCCATGATCCGGATCGGGACGAAATCACTGCGAAATTAAGTATTTCGTTACCATCGAGGCTGTGGCAGCGTTGCCATATGGGGAAACAGGGCACCGCGCAGATCCACCGAAAGCTGATCGACTCGCTTTATGTCGAGGCGATGCTGCTGGCCGACGAGGCGCGCGGCTATTTCGATGAGCTGGGCCGGGACGAGCGCGAGTCGCTGGAAGCGCTCAACCGCGTCGCCTTCTCCTGCGAATCGCTCAAGGTGACCACGCGGCTGATGCACATCATCGCCTGGCTGCTCACCCAACGCGCGGTCGACGCCGGCGAGATCCAGCCCGGGGACGCGCTGATGCCGTCGCGCCGGCTGGGCGATGCGCCGGAGACCGAGGCGGCGCTGCTCGACGCGATGCCGCCCAACGCAGTGGGGATCATCACCACCAGCATCGACCTGTATCGCCGCGTCGCCCGGCTCGACGAGACGCTCGACGAGAATGTCGTGATCGAGAGCCCGGCGCGCAGCATGATGAACCGGCTGGCGGCGGCTTTCTAAATCCGCCTCCCTCTTGCGGGAGGGGCAACCGCGGCGTTGGTTTCTTCTCGGTTCCCCGGCGA